>NZ_DEYR01000040.1:0-674 GCF_002364635.1 Pseudomonas sp. UBA3153 | reverse complement strand
GCCCGAGCCGGACACCCCGGTGACCGCGCACAGGCAGCCGAGCGGGAAGCTCACGTCCAGCCCGCGCAGGTTGTTGCGGGTGACGCCTTCCAGGCGCAGCCAGTCCGATGCCTGGCGCGGCGTCCGCTCGATCTTCGTCCGGCTCTCGAACAGGTACTGCCGGGTCTGCGACGCTTCGACGTCGGCGAGCCCGTCCGGCGGGCCGCTGTAGAGGATCTGGCCGCCGTGTTCGCCGGCCGCCGGGCCGACGTCCACCAGCCAGTCGGCGCGGCGCATGGTTTCCAGGTCGTGCTCGACCACGAACAGCGAGTTGCCGGCCTCCTTCAACTGTTGCAGGGCGTCGAACAGCGCTTCGCCATCGGCCGGGTGCAGGCCGGCGGAGGGTTCGTCGAGCACGTAGATCACGCCGAACAGGTGCGAGGTCAGCTGGGTGGCCAGGCGCAGGCGCTGCAGTTCGCCGGAAGACAGGGTCGGCGTACTGCGCTCCAGCGCGAGGTAGCCGAGGCCGAGGTCGGTGAGGGTTTTCACCCGAACCAGCAGGTCCGCGGCGATGCGTTGGGCGGCCAGGCGTTTTTCCGGAGAGCGGTTGGCGGTGCGGCGCACGTCCGGCGCACTGGCATGCGCGGAGCCGCCGGCCGCGATGCGCTGCTCCCGCGCGGCCTTCGCCGTGGGCC
>NZ_DEYR01000064.1:607-113703 GCF_002364635.1 Pseudomonas sp. UBA3153 | reverse complement strand
GAAGAGGGCGCCACCGCGCCGGACGACGGCAACGACTGGGGCGAATTGCCGCCGCAGGCAGTGCCCACTGCCCAGCTCGACGGCGCGAGGCCGCTGCCGACAAAAAAGCCCTGAGCCCGCACACCTCGCCCGGCGCGCAGGCCGGCGACGGGGCTCACGCGGGCCGCATCCGTCAGCGCGGCGCGGCGGCCAGCGCGCGCCTTCACTGGCCGCGCACCCTACTGGCCAAGGGCGCCGAGCGCTTGCGGGCGCCGCACCTGCGTTTCCAGCAGCAGGCGGCCGAGGCGGGGACGCTGCACTGCCTGGTGCTGGATTGCTCCGGCTCGATGCTCAAGCGCCGCAACCTGGCACTGGCCAAGGGCCTGCTGCTGCGCTGGAGCGAGCAGGTCTATTGCCAGCGCGGCGAGCTGATGGTGATCGGCTTCGCCGCCGGGCAGGCGCGCCTGCTGTGCAAACCGCAGAAGGCGCGGCCCTCCAATCACGCCTGGATCGATGCCATCGGCGGCGGCGGCGGTTCGCCGGTGGCCGCGGCGCTGGAGCTAGCCGAGCGCACCTTGGCCAGGGAGCGCCGCAACGCCCGCGGCAAGCGTATCGGCCTCTGGCTGCTCAGCGATGGGCGCTTCCACCCGCTGCCGGCGCGACCGCCGTCTGCGGATTTCTGCGTAGTGGTGGATTTCGAGAACGCGTCCGTGCCGTTGGGCCGCGCAGCGCAGATCGCCCGGTCATGGGGCGCCGAATGCGTGCCCGCGAAAAATCTGCTTGCTCGATAGGCCGCCGACAGGGTTTTACCTGGCGTCGAAGCAGCCCGTACAATCCCGGACGACCCCGGCCGCGCGACCCGCAGCCAGGGTGCAGCGGCAACACGCAGGTTAGGCGCCACTCAAGCCAAGTTACCCGGCAGAGTCCGGGTAACCGTCGATTACAAAGAGTCCCGTCCGACCGATGCCGAGTTTCCTGGAAAGCTTTATCAGACCCAGACAGTCGCTCCAGCGGCTGGCTTTCGTATTCGTGGTGCTGGTCATCCTGTCGATCATCGGCCTGGACATCTGGCAGGCCTGGACGGCGCGTCGCGAAACGTTGCGCATGGCGGAAACCACCACTTCCAACCTCACCCGCTCGCTGGCGCAGCATGCCGAGGATGTCTTCGAGGAAGCCGACCTGGTGCTCGCCAACGTGGTCGAACGCGTCGAAACCGACGGCACCTCCCACGCGCAGCTCGAACGCCTCAGGCGCCTGCTGCAAGGCAATGTCGCTTCCCTGGCACAGCTCAACGGGCTGTTCGTCTTCGATCGCAACGGCAACTGGCTGGTGACGTCGGAGGCCAGCGAGCCTCCCGGGGTCAACAGCACCGATCGGGATTACTTCACCTTCCACAAAAACAACCCCGACAGCGGCGTGCACATCGGCCCGGTGATCAGGAGCCGTTCCACCGGGCGCCTGGTGCTGCCCGTTTCCCGGCGCATCAACGCGCCGGACGGGAGTTTCGCCGGCGTCGCCCTGGCGGCGCTGCGGGTGGATTACTTCCGCAGGTTCTACGAAGGCTTCGACATCGATGGGCAGGGCGCCATCGTGCTGGCGTTGCGCGACGGCACGCTGCTGGTCAGGCGGCCCTTCAACGAAACGGTCATCGGCAGCAGCCTCGCCGGTGGCAGGATCTTTTCCGAGCTGATGCCGCAGGCGAAGGCCGGGACCGTCACGCTTCACTCGATGGTGGACGGCATCGAGCGCCTGTACGGCTACCAGGCGCTCGACAAGTATCCGCTGGTGGTGGAAGCGGCGCAGTCCCGGCAGGCCATCCTCACGCCCTGGGAAGCCAACATCTATCGCTCCGCCTATATCGTCGCCCTGATGATTTTCACCATGGGGATCTTCGGCATCGTGCTGATCCGGCAGATTCGCCGCGGCATGCGCGCGGAAGCGCAACTCCAGGAGGCCCACCGCGAACTGCGCAAGCTGGCCTTGCAGGACGGCCTCACCGGGCTGGCGAACCGCCGGCGGCTGGATCAGGCATTACCGGACGAGATCGCCCGCGCGCGGCGCAATGGCAAGACCCTGGGGCTGATCATGCTCGATATCGATCATTTCAAGGGCTACAACGACCTCTACGGTCATCCCGCCGGCGACGCCTGCATCAAAGCCGTGGGGCGGGCGATACAGATGTGCGCCGGGCGCGCCGGCGACCTGGCCGTGCGTTACGGCGGCGAGGAATTCCTGATGCTGCTGCCGGAGACTGACGCACAGGGCAGCCAGCGGATCGCCGCGCATATCCTGCAGGCCGTCCGCGACCTGAACATTCCCCACACCGGCAACCAGATGGGCATCGTCACCATCAGCGCCGGCGTCCACAGCTGGCGCCCCGACGGGCACGAGCCCGGCGCGGAGGAACTGCTGCAGGCGGCCGATCAGGCGCTGTACGCGGCCAAGGCCGGCGGGCGCAACCGGGTGTTCCCCGAACCCGCCTGAGCGGGCGCTCGAACAGCCAGCGCGCGCGGCGGTCTATCGAGGACGGTCCATCGACCTTCGCATCCCAGCGGTTGCATGCGACTGGCGACGCGATGGCGGGACATTTCCAGGAGCGGGTAGGGCATGAATCCTTTCACCGGTATTACCCCGCGGCGCGTTCTGGTCACCGGCGGCACCGGGTTCATCGGCGAAACCCTGGTCCGCCAGTTGCTCGATGCCGGTCACTCGCTGTGCGTGCTGACCCGCCATCCGCAACGCGCCAGCGCGCGCTTCAACGGCCGCGCACGCTGCATCGACGCGCTGGACCGATTGGCGGCCGACGACGCCTTCGACGCCGTCATCAACCTCGCCGGCGCGCCGGTGGTAGGGCCGCGCTGGAGCGCGGCGCGGCAGGAAACGCTGCTGGCCAGCCGGGTCGGCACCACCGAAGACCTGATTGCCTGGCTCAAGCGAGCCCGGCACATCCCGGCGGTGTGGGTACAGGGATCGGCGATCGGCTATTACGGCGTGCGCGACCCGCAGGAATCCCTCGACGAGCAGAGCGCCATGGGCCGCGGCTTCATGGCCGAACTCTGCGCGCGCTGGGAAGCGGCGGCGAAACCGGCGGTGGCGCTTGGCGTGCGCCAGGTGACGATGCGCCTGGGCGTGGTCTTCGGCCCCGGCGGCGCGCTCAAACCGTTGCTCCTGCCGCACCGCCTGGCGCTGGGCGGGCGCCTGGGCAGCGGCGAGCAGGTGATCAGTTGGGTGCATCGCGACGACGTGTTGCAGTTCATCGCCCGTGCGCTGGGCGAGGAGCGTTTCGACGGCGTGTACAACCTGGTGGCGCCCGGCGCGGTCAGCCAGGCCGAATTCGCTGCGACCGCCGGCCGGGTGCTCGGCCGACCGGTGTGGCTGCACCTGCCGGCGGCGCCGATCCGCTGGCTTGCGGGGGAGATGGCGGAGCTCTTCGTCGATGGGCAGAGGGTGGTGCCGAGGCGACTGCAGGAGGCGGGGTTCGGGTTTCGTTATCCGAGTCTGGAGCCGGCGTTGCGGGATCTCGCTTGAGTGTATTTTTGAGTTCGTAGGGTGGATCGCGCTTCATCGATCCACCGGCGGTGTAACGGTGGATGAATAGAGTGTCATCTACCTGCATTTTTGCGTGACTTTAAGCGTCTTTGCGGGCATGGCCTTTATGGCGATTCTGAATTACTGAGTGGTTTGAAGCAGGGGTTCCGCTCTGCTGAGCGGGTTCCTTTTGGCATCGCCCCAAAAGGAACCAAAAGGTCTAGCCCCACCATACGGGTCTCGCTGCGCGAGACTTCCCTCGCTCCATCGCCGCTCCGGGGGCCGGCATACACGGGCCATCCATGGCCCGATATGCCTCTCGCCGCATCCATGCGGCTCACTCCCCTACACGACGATTCCACTCGGCCTCCTGAAGGGGCGGGCGGTGGTGTCTGAGGGTTTGAGGAACGAAGAGCAAAATCGGAAAAGCGGAAAGCTCGTAGGGTGGATCGCGACCTTTTGGGTCCTTTTGGCGGGGCCGGCCATCCGGGCAATGCCAAAAGGAACCCGCTCAGCAGAGCGGAACTGCTGCGTCAAACCACTCGATAATCCAAAGAGAGCTCGTAGTCAGGGGCGCAACCTGAGGTTCCAGTCCACACGTAAGCTCAGGATGGACAGGCTGAGCCAATCCCCCCGAGGCCTGAAATGAGGGTGATTGCTCCCGCCTCAGCCCGTCTGCTGCGTCTCCAGCAGGTCGACCTCCCGGATCAGCTTGCGTGCCTGTTCTTCGCCGAGGCGTTTGTGCCGCAGCAGGCGGAAGAATTCGTCGCGTTCGGCGCGCAGGCCGGCGAGGCGTAGCTGGCGCTCGATCTCCTCTTCGCGCGAGGCGTTCTCGCGGGCGCCTTCCTCGTCCGGGCGGGCGCGCGTGTCGATGCGGTAGCGGTACAGGTCGGCGATGCGGCCGGCCGCCTCGATGTAGCGGTCGGCGTCGGCGCGGCCTTCGCTCATCTCGTGCTGGGCCTGCTCGATGGCCCGTATCGCGGCGCGCGCGGCGATGTCGCGGGCGCGGTCGATTTCCGCCTGGTGGCCGGGCTCGGCGGGCACGTCGAGACCGCCCTTGAGCAGCAGCGGCATGCCGATGCTGGCGACCACCAGCGAAACGATGATCACCCCGGCGGCCAGTAGGATCGCCAGGTCACGGGCGGGGAAGGGCGTGCCGTCGTTCATCAGCAGCGGCAGGGTCAGCACACCGGCCAGGGTGATGGTGCCGCGCGCGCCGGCCACCGTCATCACCGCGGCCACCCGCCACAGCGAGCGCGGCGCATCGGTGCGGCGGCGGTAGATGCTGAAGCGGATAGACAGCCAGACCCAGCAGAAGCGCAGCGCGCCGAGGGCGAGGTTGATCACCACGACGTAGAGCAGCAGCCAGATCGGTTCGTGGTGGCCGGTGTCGCGCACCACCTGGCTGGCGCCGGCGACGATGCCCGGCAGCTGTTCGCCGAGTAGCACAAAGATCAGGCCGTTGAGGGAGAACTGCAGGGTGTCCCAGACCGCCGTGCGGCGCATCCGGGTGACCGCCAGCGCCCTGCCGGAGAGTTCGGTGTAACTCATGCTGATGCCGGCGGCGACCGCGGCGAGGATGCCGGAGAAATGCAGGTGTTCGGCGAACAGGTAGGCGACGAAGGGAATCAGCAGGCTGATCAGGATCTGCGCACCGGTTTCCTCGCCGAAGCGGCGCGAGGTCCAGCTCTTGATGCGGGTGATCACCCAGGTCACCAGCACGCCGATGGCGATGCCGCCCAGGGCCAGCATGATGAAACTCAGGGTCGCATCGGAGAGCACGAAGCTGCCGGTCAGGGTGGCGGCGATGGCGAAGCGCAGGCAGACCAGGCCGCTGGCGTCGTTGAGCAGCGATTCGCCTTCGAGTATGTGCATCAGGCGCTTGGGCACCGGCACCCGCGCGGCGATCGCCGAAACCGCCACCGGGTCCGTCGGCGAGATCACCGCGGCGAGGGCGAAGGCCACCGGCATCGGCATCGACGGAATCAGCAGGTGGATGAAGTAGCCGACGCCGAGCACGGTGATGAAGACCAGGCCGAGCGCCAGGGCGAGGATCATCCCCTTGTCGCGCAGCAGGCCTTCCTTGGGAATCCGCCAGCCGTCGAGGAACAGCAGCGGCGGCAGGAACAGCAGGAAGAACACCTCCGGATCGAGGTCGAGGCGCCAGTTGCCGATCATCCCGATGGCGGCGCCGATGGCGATCTGCATCAGCGGCAGCGGTAGGGGAACGGGCAGCATGCGGATCAGCGTGCTGCTGACGATGACTCCGACGAACATCACCAGTACCAGCGTGATGGTTTCCATGGGCGGACTCCTGGCGGCGGGACAAAGCGGGGGAGTGTAACCGATACCTTGCTATCGATTGCCCGGAAAGCGGACGGGAGTCAGGCGACCCAGAAATACAGGAGCGTCAGGTTGGCCAGCGAGATCAGCCCGAACAGGCCCCAGGCCAGGTATCGGGTCAGCCGGCTGTTGACGAACGGGCCCATCAGCTGCCGGTCGCTGCTGAAGCGGATCAGCGGCCAGAGGGCGAACGGCAGTTGCAGGCTAAGCACTACCTGGCTGAGCACCAGCAGCTTGCCGACCGCGCCGTCGCCGAGCCAGACCACGCCGATCAGTGCCGGTATCAGCGCCAGCGTGCGGGTAATCAGGCGGCGCTGCCAGCAGGGAATCTTCGCCTGCAGGAAGCCTTCCATCACCACCTGCCCGGCGAGGGTGCCGGTGAAGGTCGAGCTCTGCCCGGCCGCGAGCAGCGCCACGCCGAACAGGATGCTCGCCAGCGTGCCGCCGACCAGCGGGTCGAGCAGGTGATAGGCGTCCTGGATCTCCACCACGTCGGTGTGCCCGCTGCGGTGGAAGGCGGCCGCGGCGAGGATGAGGATCGCCGCGTTGATCAGCAGCGCCAGCGACAGCGAAGCGATGGTGTCGAGACGGGCGAACCTCACCGCGCTGCGCTTGCTGGCGAGGTCGCTGCCGTTGACCCGGGTCTGCACCACCGAGGAGTGCAGGTAGAGGTTGTGCGGCATCACCGTGGCGCCGAGGATGCCGATCGCCAGGTACAGCGGCTCCTGCTGGCTGAGCATCTCCCAGGATGGTCTGAGCCCGGCGGCGACCTCCGGCCAGTAGGGTTTGATCAGCACCAGTTCGACGAAGAAACACGCGCCGATGGTGGCGATCAGGCCCAGCACGATGGCCTCCAGGCGGCGGAAGTTGGCGCCCTGCAGGGCCAGCACGATCAGCGTATCGAACGCCGTCAACACCACGCCGGTGGTGATCGACACGCCAAGCAGCAGGTGGAAGGCCAGCGCCGCGCCGAGCACTTCGGCGAGGTCGGTGGCGATGATCGAGAGTTCCGCCAGCAGCCACTGACCGCGCGCCACCCGCGGGCTGTAGCGCTCGCGCGACAGTTGCGCGAGGTCGCGTCCGGTGGCGATGCCCAGGCGCGAACAGAGGTTCTGCAAGACCATTCCCGAGAGGCTGGCGAGCACCACCACGAACAGCAGCGCGTAGCCGAAGCGCGAGCCGGCCTCGATGGCGGTGGCCCAGTTGCCGGGGTCCATGTAGCCGATCGAAACCAGCAGGCCGGGGCCCATGAACAGCAGCGCCTTGCGCGCCAGCGAGGCGTTGGCGGGCACGTCGATGCTGTGGCTCACGGCCGATGGGCAGAAGGGCGCGGTGGCGGTGGTGGGGAGCTTGAACATCACGGGCTGGGGATGGGGTCGTATCGGGAAGGCTGCAGCTTAAACGGCACCCGTGACGAAGTCTCGGGTTATGGCAGGCGATCATCGCCACGCATGCTGCGCCGTCGCGGGTCGCCTTCGCCTACACTGAGGGGCGCGCAGGCCGACCTGGCGCGCCGCTTCGTTCACCCCGAGGGACAACAATAATGAGAGTGTACCGCGTCGTTGCTTTTCTCTGGCTCAGCGCCTTTTCCCTGTTCGGCTTCGCCCAGACCCAGGCGCAGACCGATGCCTACGCCAAGGAGGCCAGTCAGGCCAAGGCGCTGCTCGGCAAGGCCATCGCCCACTACCGGGAGAACGGCGACAAGGCGCTGGCCAGTTTCAGCCGCCAGGGCGAATTCATCGACGGCCAGCTGTACATCTACGTGGTCGACACCTCCGGCGTGATGCTCGCCAGCGGCGGGCCCTCCGTCTCGCTGATCGGCAAGCCGGTGGCCGGTTTCCTCGACGACGACCTGCGCCCGGTGTTCCAGCGGGCCATCAGCCAGCCCGAGGACGGCCAGATCCACAGCGCCGAATACCGCTGGTGGAATTGGAACGACGGCAAGGTCGAGCGCAAGCACGTGTTCTACCAGCGCGTCGGCGAGCGCATCTTCGCCGTCGGCTACTACATGCCGCGTTCCTCCGAGGCGCAGGCCCAGGCGCTGCTGCAAAAGGCCGCCGAAGCCGTCGCCGCCGATCCCAAGGGCACCCTGGAGAAGATCAACCGTTCCGGCGACAAGACCTTCATCGCCGACGACCTCTACGTCTTCGTCGTCGACCTGAACAGCAAGCGCTTCGTCGCCCACGGCTTCCAGCGGCGCCTGGTCGGCACCGACTTCTCCGCGCTCAAGGCCAGCGATGGCCAGCCGATCGGCCAGCAGATGCTCGCCGTGATGGCCGCCGGCAGCGAGGGCGAAGTGGATTACCTGTGGCGCAACCCGATGACCGGGCAGAGCGAATACAAGCGCACCCTGCTGCGCAAGATCGGTGATTACGCGGTGGCCGTCGGCACCTACGAGCGCCGCGAGTAAGCGCGTCGGGCGAGGTCCGGCCGGGCCTCGCCGTCTCGTCTTGTCTGCGCGATCAGTGCAGGACGATGATCTTGGACACCAGTTCGGCGCTGTTCTTCGCCGCCAGCTTCTTCATCAGCCGCGCCCGATGCACTTCCACCGTGCGGTGGGAAATCCCCAGCTTGCGGCCGATTTCCTTGCAGGTCAGGCCGTTGACGATGTGCGCGGAGATTTCCCGTTCGCGCGAGGTGAGGTTCACCGTGGCGCGCATCGGCCGTTCCATACGCTCGAAGTGCCAGACCATCAGGCGGAAGGGTTCTTCCGGGGTCAGCGTGTAGCCATCGGCGCGCGCCCAGAACACCTCGCCGTCGCGCTGCTGCATGAAGCGTTCGTCGGAGTAGGAACGGCTCTGCCGCAGCCAGCTCAGGCAGCGCTCGCCGATCGCCTGGTAGTCGGCGCGGGACGGGTAGAGGCGCAGGATCAGCTCGCCGAGCAGCTCCTCGCGGCGATAGCCGAACAGGCGCTGGAAGGCCTCGTTGAAATCCAGCATCAGGCGGTTGGCGGTGATCACCTGGGGCGCGGGTGACACGCGGAATGCCAGGCGTTCCAGGTCGTCCAGTTCGGCGGGGTTGGCAGCCATCGCGGGCCCTTCTTGTCGTTGTTGCGCCCAGCCTACGCGAGCCGTTCGGCTCCGCAAGAAATACTCACACCTGTACGTAGTTGTACGAATGGCGGGCCTACGCACGGCTGGGTCATTGTAAATCCGACGCTGCTTCACGCCTTGCGGCGCTGGCGTCCCGGTCCTCATAAAAATAACAGGAGACCGCAACAATGACTGCGCTCCCGCACGTCCTCATCACCGGTGGAGCTTCCGGCATCGGCCTGGAGTCCGCCCGTCTCCTCGCCGCCCAGGGCTGGCTGCCGATCCTGCTCGACCGCGACCGCGACCGCAGCGCCTTGGCCGATGCCGGTGCCGAACCCGGCATGCCCTCCGCGCGCACGCCGTACGACGACATCGCCGGCGAACTGCAGGTGAAGTCCGCTTTCCGGGTCTGTTCCCGTCTCATCGCGAGCCGCGTTGCCGCGAGCAATGCGCCCTGGTCAGGCGCCGGCGCGGCCGCGAATGAAACGGCAACAGACCCTGGCTACATCAACGGCCAGATCATCGCGGTGGACGGCGGCTTCGCCGGCGCCGGGATGCTCGGCTGATCATCGATTTCCGAAGCAGAGGAACGCACATGAACACGGACTCCGTATCCATCGTGGCCGCCGGCCACACCCGTTTCGGCCGCCTGCAGGGGCAGACGCTGGAAGACCTGATCGTTGAGGCGACGCGCGAGGCCCTGGCCGACGCCGCCATCGACGCGGCGCAGATCGACGCGATCTTCCTCGGCCACTTCAACTCCGGGATGGTCCCGGACGGCTTCGCGGCGTCCCTCGTCATGCAGGCCGACCCGGCGCTGCGCTTCAAGCCGGCGAGCCGTTGCGAGAACGCCTGCGCGTCGGGATCGGCGGCGATCATGGCCGGCATAAATGCGATTCGCAGTGGCGCCGCCGAGCTGGTGCTGGTGGTCGGCGCGGAGAAGATGACCAACAACTCCACCGCGGAGGTGACCCGTGCGCTGGCAGGTGCCGGCTACCAGAACGATGCGCAGGAAGCGGCGCTGAGTTTTCCGCAGCAGTTCGGCGTAGCCGCCCGCGGTTACCAGGAGCGCTACGGCGACCCGCTGCCGGCGATGGCGGCGATCGCGGTGAAGAACCACGCCAACGCCATGCACAACCCGCTGGCGCAGATGCACAAGCCGATGACCCTGGAGCATTGCAGCACGGTCTCCGAGAGCAACCCGCTGATCGCGCCGCCGCTGCGCCTGAGCGACTGCTCGCTGATCTCCGACGGCGCCGCCGCCATCGTGCTGGCCTCGGCCGAGCGGGCCAAGACCTTCCAGCGCGAAGTGGCGATCCGCGCCATGCAGCAGGTCAGCGACTTCCTGCCGATGTCGAGCCGCGACTTCCTTGCCTTCGAGGGGCCGCAGCGGGCCATCGCGGCGGCGCTGCGCGAGGCCGGCGTCGGCCTGGGCGAGATCGATTTCGCCGAGGTCCACGACTGTTTCACCATCGCCGAACTACTGATCTACGAGGCCATGGGCCTGGCGCCGAAGGGCGAGGGCTTCCGCGCGCTGGAGGAGGGCACGGTGCTGGCCGACGGGCGCCTGCCGGTGAACCTCTCCGGCGGACTCAAGGCCAAGGGGCATCCGGTCGGTGCCACCGGGGTGTCGATGCATGCCATGGCGTTCCGACAGCTCACCGGCAACCCGATCGGCATCGCCCTGCAGCAGCCGGAGTTCGGCCTGCTGTTCAACATGGGCGGCATGGCGGTGGCGAACTACGCCAGCGTGCTGCACGCACGGAGGGCCTGAGGATGAACATCTCCAACTGGCTCAACGCTGCGGCCCGACGCTGGCCGCAGCGCCCGGCGCTGTTCGAGGGCGAGCGCCTGGTCAGCGACTACGCCGGCTTCGCCGCCGACGCCGCCGCGCTGGCGGTCGCCTTGCGCGAGGAGCACGGGATCGTACCCGGCGAGCGCGTCGCCCTGTTCATGAAGAACTGCTGCGAGTACCTCGAACTCTTCTACGCGATCTGGTGGGCCGGCGCGGTGGCGGTGCCGATCAACTGCAAGCTGCACCGCAGCGAGGCGGCCTGGATCGCCGAGAACGCCGAGGCGCGGCTGATCTTCACCGACGACGGCGCGCTGTTCGGCGCCGGGCAACTGCACGTCGGCTGCGTCGAGCTAGCCGGTCGCGGCGCCGCCCTCGAGGCGCTCAAGGCCGACCGTGGCGTGGCGCCAGGGCCTCAGTCGCGCAGCGCCGACGACCTCGCCTGGCTGTTCTACACCTCGGGCACCACCGGGCGCTCCAAGGGTGTGATGCTCAGCCACGGCAACCTCACGGCGATGTCGCTGTGCTACCCGGTGGACGTCGATGCGGTGGATGCCGACGATGCCTTCGTCTACGCCGCGCCGATGTCCCACGGCGCCGGGCTGTACAACTTCATCCACGTGCGTTGCGGCGCGCGCCATGTGGTGCCGGTGTCGCGCGGCTTCGGCGCCGGAGAGCTGTTCGAGCTGGCGCGCGGCCACGGGCAACTGAGCCTGTTCGCGGCGCCGACCATGGTCAAGCGGATGACCGACGAGGCGCGGCGCCAGGGCTATGCCGGCGAGGGCATCAAGTCGATCGTCTACGGCGGCGCGCCGATGTATCTCGCCGACCTGCAGGAGGCGCTGGCCACCTTCGGTCCGCGGCTGATCCAGATCTACGGCCAGGGCGAAAGCCCGATGACCGTCACCGCGCTGTCGCGCGAGCTGATCGCCGACCGCACGCACCCGCACTGGCAACGGCTGGCCTCGTCGGTCGGCCAGGCGCAGTCCTGCGTCGAGGTGCGCGTGGTGGATGCGCAGCGCCAGCCGCTGGCGCCCGGCATGCCGGGCGAGATCGCCGTGCGCGGCGCCACGGTGATGCGCGGCTACTGGCGCAACGACGCCGCCAGCGCCGCGACCCTGGTGGACGGCTGGCTCTATACCGGCGACATCGGCTACCTCGACGAGCAGGGCTTCCTGACCCTCACCGACCGCTCCAAGGACGTGATCATCTCCGGCGGCAGCAACATCTATCCGCGTGAAGTGGAGGAAGTGCTGGCGCTGCATCCGGCGGTGTCCGAGGTCTCGGTGGTGGGCGAGGCGGAGGCCGACTGGGGCGAGATCGTGGTCGCCTTCGTCGTCCTGCACCCCGGCCAGCGTGCCGACGAACAGACGCTCAACGCCTGGTTCGTCGAGCGCATGGCGTCGTTCAAGAAGCCCAAGCGCTACCTGTTCCGCGAGGAACTGCCGAAGAACAGCTACGGCAAGATCCTCAAGACCGAGCTGCGCCAGTCGCTGGAGCCATCGATAGCTACACCCTGATCTGACTTACATAAAACCTGTTCACGATCTCGCGAGCTAGAGCCATACAAGGCAAAAACAGGCGAGGAAGCGGAGTTTACGAGCTGTAAATGAGCATTCCGAGCCTGTTTTTAACGCAGTAGGGCCGACGCGCAGCAGATCGAGAGCAGGTTTCAAGAACAACAACAAGAAGGAACATCCCCATGAGCACGATCACCCGCGAACAGGCCCGGCAACGCCGCCGGGCTTTCACCGGCGCCACCTCGGGGCACCTCATCGAGTGGTACGACTACGGTGTCTACGGCTTTCTCGCCGTCTATATCGGCCAGGCGTTCTTCGTCTCCGACGATCCGATGACCAGCCTGCTGAGCAGCTTCGCCGCCTTCGCCCTGAGCTTCTTCATCCGGCCCATCGGCGGGCTGTTCTTCGGCCCGCTGGCGGACAAGATCGGTCGCCGAAAGACCCTGGTGACCGTGCTGATGATGATGGCCGGCTCGACCTTTCTGCTCGGCCTGCTGCCGACCTACGAGTCGATCGGCATCGCCGCGCCGATCCTGCTGGTGCTGATCCGCTGCATCCAGGGGTTTTCCGCCGGCGGCGAGATCGGCACCATCACCAGCTTCATCTCCGAATACGCCGGCCCTGGCCGTCGCGGGTTTTCCACCAGTTGGCTGATGGTCACCGCCGTGCTCGGCCTGGTGCTCGGCGGCGTGGTGGCGAACGGCATGACCTTCTTCCTCGGCGCGGAAGCCATGCAGGAATGGGCCTGGCGCATTCCGTTCCTGTTCGCCGCCCCCATGGGCCTGGTGTCGATGTACATCCGTCTGAAGCTCGAGGACAGCCCGGAGTTCCTCGCCCTGGTGAGCAAGGGCGAAACCTCCAAGGCGCCGCTGCGCGAGGTGCTGCAGTGGAAACGCGCCATCGCCCTGGTGTTCTTCATCATCACGCTGCACAGCTCGATCTTCTATCTGGTGCTGACCTTCGCCTCGACCTACATGGCCAAGGTGCTCAAGTTCGACAGCGGCACCACGCTGCTCTACGTCTTCGTCGCCAGCCTGTCCTCGGCGCTGGTGATGCCGCTGGGCGGCATGTTCACCGATCGCTACGGGCGCAAGCCGTTCCTCATGGTGGTCGGCGTACTCGCCAGCCTGTCGATGTACTGGTTCTTCAAGTCGGCGCCGACGGCGACGCCGGCGACCTTCATCTACCCGCTGATGGCCGTGGCGGTGTTCTTCGGCCTCTATGCGTCCTCGACCTACGCGACCATGAGCGAGCTGTTGCCCACGCGCATCCGCTCCACCGGTATCGCGGTGGCCTACAACATTCCGGTCGCGGTGTTCGGCGGCAGCGCGCCGCTGATCTCCACCTGGCTGATCCAGCGGACCGGCGACATCACCTCGCCCTGGTACTTCTACGTGGGCACCGGCGTCGCCTCGCTGATCGCCTTGCTGATGCTGCGGCAGAAGGACTTCGTCGCCTGCGGCAGCCCGCAGGCTGGCGCGGCGTCCACGGAGGAGGGCGCGCGCTCCCTGCTGCAACCCGGCAGGCGCGTGCCGCCGGTGTCGGCCGGCTGATCGGAGTATCGGGCCGTAGACGAGGCCGCTGGCCGGGGCTAACGCCGTTCACTACAGGTTCGTCCGTACCGCACCCCTCTCCCATTCATGGGAGAGGGGCTGGGGGAGAGGGGGCGAAACGCCGCGGAACGGCCAGTCTCCCCGCCGCTGGAGGGCGAAGGGACCGATCGGGTTCGACCCCGGCAACGTGAACGGCATCGGCCCACCGGGCGGCTTCTTTCGTTCGCCCTCAGTCGAAGCGGCCGCCGCGACGCAGGCGGATCGGCCCGCGCACCTCGCCGTCCAGGTCCACCTCGCGCTCGCCCTGGGTCGCGCGGATGCGTCCGCTCGCCGCCATGCGCGCGGCAACGCGGCGGACATCCGGCATCAGCGCCCGCCAGGCGTTCTCCCCGCTGGCCAGCGAGCGCGTCACGTCGGAGGGGCAGAGCGAGGCGTCGGGACTGCGCGCGGCGAGCAATTCGCCGATGCGCGCCTCGAGGGTCATGTCGTCGATGATCCATTCCTCCTGTATGCCTGTCGGGTAATACCGGTATTGCCGCTCGCGGGTTTCACCCGCCCTACACCAGGCATCGCCATCTTCTAGGGGGTGAAGCCCACGAACGCAGACGCGCCGGGCAGCGGCGGCGCAGGTTCAGCCGCCCTGGTAAACCCGCAGGTTCCATCGGTGCGCGCGGCGCACCCTACGTGAGGGTAGGCGCACCTTTGGGTCTGTCTCCGCCGCAGCTACTTGGGGCTGAGACAACACGCGCGCCTCGACTGCGACGCCGCTGAGCTGGCAGCATGTCGCCGCGCGTGCCGGGAGGGTGCGTGGCGATCCTTTTCGACCAGGAGTGACCCATGCCCCATGAAGGCAATCTGCTGCAGGCCGCGGTGGTTTTTCTGCTCGCCGCGGTGATCACCGTGCCGCTGGCCAAACGCCTGCAACTCGGGGCCGTACTCGGTTATCTGCTGGCCGGCGTGGTCATCGGCCCGGCGGTGCTCGGCCTGGCGGGCGACCCGCAGAGCGTCGCGCAGATTTCCGAGCTGGGCGTGGTGTTGCTGCTGTTCATCATCGGCCTGGAGCTGTCGCCACGACGGCTGTGGGTGATGCGCAAGTCGGTGTTCGGCGTCGGGCTGGCGCAGGTGCTGCTGACCGGCGTGGTGATCGGCGCGGTGGCACTGCTCGGTTTCGAGCAGCCGCTGAACGCCGCAGTGGTGCTTGGCCTGGGTCTGGCGCTCTCGTCCACCGCGTTCGGCCTGCAGAGCCTGGCCGAACGCAAGGAGCTGAACAGCCCGCACGGACGCCTGGCGTTCTCCATCCTGCTGTTCCAGGACATCGCGGCGATTCCCCTGATCGCCATGGTGCCGCTGCTCGCCGGCGTCGAGCACAACGCCGAGAACGACCTGGCCCACGGCCTGCAGATCCTCGGCAGCATCGCCATTGTGGTGATCGGCGGGCGCTATCTGTTGCGCCCGGTGTTCCGCATCGTCGCCAAGACCGGCCTGCAGGAAGTGTCCACCGCCACCGCGCTGCTGGTGGTGATCGGCACCGCCTGGCTGATGGAGCTGGCCGGGGTGTCCATGGCGCTCGGCGCCTTTCTCGCCGGGCTGCTGCTGGCGGACTCCGAGTACCGCCACGAACTCGAAGCGCAGATCGAACCGTTCAAGGGGCTGCTGCTCGGCCTGTTCTTCATCAGCGTCGGCATGGGCACCAACATCGGCCTGCTGTTCAGCGCGCCGGTGGCGGTGCTGGAGCTGACCCTGCTGCTGATCCTGCTGAAGCTGCCGTTGCTGTATTTCGTCGGGCGCATGGCCGGCGGGCTGGGCCGCGAGAGCGCGCTGCGCCTGGGGCTGGTGCTGGCGGCGGGCGGGGAGTTCGCCTTCGTGGTGTTCAAGATCGGCCGCGACCAGGGGCTGTTCGAGGCAGGCCTGTACGACCTCCTGGTGCTGACCATCACCCTGTCGATGGCAGTCACGCCGTTGCTGCTATTGGCGCTGTCGCGCCTGCCCAGGCCGAAACCGGCGCCGGTGGAGGTGCCCGAGGAGTACCTGGATATCGTCAGCGATGCGCCACGCGTGGTGATCGCCGGGATGGGCCGGATGGGCCAGGTGATCGCGCGGATTCTGCGCGCGCAGAAGATTTCCTTCGTCGCCCTGGATACCGCGGTGGAGTCCGTGGAGTTCTCGCGCAGCTTCGGCCATGTGCCGGTGTTCTACGGCGACCCGCTGCGGCCGGAAATCCTCCGCGCGGCGAAGGTGGAGCAGGCCGAGTATTTCGTCATCGCCACCGACGATCCGGAAACCAACATCAAGACCGCCGCGCTGGTGCGCCGGCTCTACCCGCACATCAAGATCCTCGCCCGCGCGCGCAACCGCCAGCACGTGCACCGGCTGGTCGACCTCGACGCCCAGGCGGTGCGCGAGACCTTCCACTCCGCCCTGGAGATGAGCCGGCGGATGCTGGTCGGGCTGGGGCTCAGCCCGGCCCAGGCCGAGGCGCGGGTGGCGCGCTTCAAGCGCCACGACGAACAACTGCTCGAAGCGCAGCAGCACGTCTACGACGATGCGGCGAAGGTCATGCAGACCGCCCGCGAGGCGCGCGCCGAACTCGAGCGGCTGTTCGAGGCGGACAGCCAGGACGAGAAGGAACTGCGTCCCGACTGAAGGCGCGCGCCTCGCGATGAGGGTGGCGGGCGAACTCGCGGGTCCGCCCGGTGGTCGGTAGTGGTACTGCAGTTCCGGTCGTTCCCTGCGGCCTTCCACAACAAGAATCCACCTTCCGCCGTCATCACTCGAATACGAGGAGTTTCGAATGGGTGCTTTTGTCGTCTCCGGCCTGGTCGCGGTCATCAATGGCCTGGTCACGGGATACTTCCGTCGCTACGTCGCGCTGCTGGTGGTGGCCGTGTTCGGCGCGCTGCTCGGCGAGTCGGTCGCGGTGCGCCGGAGCCTCGACTACCGCTTCGGCGACGGGCTGGTGGAGCACCTGCTACTGTCGCTGATCCTCTCCAGCCTGGTCCATGCGGCGGTGCGCCTGTTCGTCGCCTCGCTCGGCCCGACCGCTCAACCGGCCGCCGCCTGGGCCGAAACCGCCGGCGCTGCCGGGCAGATTCCGGCGGGCGGCGAACCGACGGCCTTCACCCGGCTGAAGGCGGCCTGGCAGGCGAACCCGTTGTGGAAGGTCTATGCCGCCCACGCCTTGGGCCTGACGGTGATCCTCAGCACCTTCCTCGCGGTGATCTCCACCGGTGCCTACTGGTGGGCGCAGCGTCACAGCGATCAGCGGGTGCTGGTGGATGCCGCACGCAATGCGTTCAACTTCCAGCTGACCCTGTTCGGCGTCACCGCGGTGCTGTTCATCCTGGCGCCGAAGCTGGCGCTGTTCTTCAACGTCTTCATCGCCATGCCGCTGACCGTGGCGACGGTGGTGTGGAACCTCTACCGCGTGCGCCGCAACAAGGAGGGCCGCTATCCGCTGGCGTTCAAGGTGTTCAAGGCGCCGCGCGCGGCCTGAGGACGAGACCCTTTTCGCGCGTCGGGCACGCCCGCCGTCGCTGTCCGTATAATCGCGTTTTTCCCGCGAGTTACCTTCCCTTGAGCAAACGCTACGCCTGCATCGGTCTGAGCAATCCCAAGTCGCCCTCCAACGTCGGTTCGATCATGCGCGCCGCCGGTTGCTACGGCGTCAGCTCGGTGTTCTACACCGGCACCCGCTACGATCGTGCGAAGGACTTCATCACCGACACCAAGAAGGTCCACCAGGGCATTCCGCTGATCAACATCGACGACCTGCGCAAGATCCTCCCGCTAGGCTGCATCCCGGTGGCCGTGGAATTGGTCGAAGGCGCCCGTGCCTTGCCCGAGTACACCCATCCGGACCGCGCGCTGTACATATTCGGCGCCGAGGACGGTTCACTGAGCAAGGAAATCCGCGACTGGTGCGAGGACGTCGTCTACATCCCCACCAACGGTTGCATGAACCTCGCCGCCACGGTCAACGTGGTGCTCTACGACCGTCTGGCGAAAGGCAACAACACCCGCTCGGGGCCGCAGTTCTAGGGCGCCTGCGCGCCGTCATCGGTGCTCGCGGCGGCATCGCCTCCGTGCAGGATGTACTGCGCCAGCAGGCGCGCATGGGGGGGCAGTTCGTCCAGGCTGCGCACGCAGAGCACCAGGCTGCGCGAGGCCCAGGCGTCGCTCAGGGCGATGCGTTTGATCGGCATCGAGCGCGCGCAGCGGATCGCCGCGGTGCGCGGCACGATGGCCACGCCAATGCCCTGGCCGACCATCCGGCAGATCGACTCGAAGCTGCGCAACTGCACCCGGTAGTTCAGCCGCTTGCCCAGCCGCCGCGCGTGATGGGCGACGTGATCCTGCAGCGCGCTGCCTTCCACCAGACCGATGAAATCGTAGTGGCTGACTTCGGCCAGGCCTATGCCACGGCTGCCCGCCAGCGGGTGTTCGCGGGGCACCACCAGATCGAGCGGGTCATGGCGGAAGGGAAACACCTGCAGGCCCTGCACGTCCGTGGCATCGGAGACGATGCCCAGGTCGCAAAGTCCCTGGCGCAGGGCATCGACGATCTCGTAGCTGAGCTTCTCCTCCAGATTGAGGGAGATCTGCGGGTTGCCGCGCAGGAAGCAGCCGAGGATTTCCGGCAGGTGCTCGCTCAGCGCGGCGGTGTTGCAGAGCAGCCGGACCTGACCCTTCAGGCCGCGGCCGTACTGGCCAAGGTCGCCTCGTAGGCGGTCCATCTGCTGCAGCACGATGCGCGCATGCTGCGCCAGCGTGCGCCCGGCGGCGGTGACTTCGACGCCACGCCGGTCGCGCTTGAGCAGGGCCACGCCGAGCAGTTCCTCCATGCCGCGGATGCGTTCGCTGGCCGAGGCCAGGGTCATGTGCGAGCGCTGTGCGCCGGCCGTGATGGTGCCTGCCTCGTGGACATTCAGGAAAAGCCGCAGGTCGGTCAGATCGAAGCGCATTGGCCGAGCCTAGCATGCGTGGTTCAGGCTGTGCCTGAGACTGGCTACGGGGCTTCCCGATTTTTTCCGCGGGGCAGGGCGGCCACACTGGCGCCTCGCCCAAGGAGTGCCGCATGCCTTTTTCCGATTCGCTTTCCGTCTTCGGCTCACTGTCGTTCCTGGCGATCGCCGCGGTGTTCCTGCTCGCCGGGGTGGTGAAGGGCGTGGTCGGGCTCGGGCTGCCGACGGTCTGCATGGCGCTGCTGGCAGTGCTGATGACGCCGGCTCAGGCCGCCGCGCTGCTGATCGTGCCGTCGCTGCTGACCAACCTCTGGCAGGTCTGGCCGTGGCGCACGCTGGGCCCGCTGCTGCGCCGTATCGCGCCGATGCAGGTGGGTGTCTGCCTGGGCACCTGGCTGGGCGCCGCGGCCCTGGGTGCGCCGCACGGCGCCTGGACCGGGGTGGCGCTGGGTGTCGTGCTGGTCGCCTATGCGCTGTGGGGGTTGTTCGGTTCGCCGCCGACGGTGGCGGCGCGATCCGAAGGCTGGCTGGGGCCGCTGGTCGGCCTGCTGACGGGGCTGGTAACCGCCGTCACCGGCGTCTTCGTGGTGCCGGCGGTGCCTTATCTGCAGGCGCTGGGCTTGGGGCGCGACGGGTTGATCCAGGCGATGGGCGTGTCCTTCAGCATTTCCACGCTGGCGCTGGCTATCGGCCTGGCGTTCAACGGCAGCTATTCGGGCGGCGAGGTGGGCGCCTCGCTGTCGATGCTCGCTCCGGCGCTTGCCGGCATGTACCTCGGCCAGCGCTTGCGCGGCGTGCTCTCGCCGGCGCTGTTCCGTTCGTGTTTCTTCGGCAGCCTGATCCTGCTCGGGCTGTATCAGCTTGTCAGTCCGCTCTGGGACTAGCGCTTGAGCGTGTTCGCCTGGAGCATCGACAGCACGGCGTCGCGCTTCTCCAGCAGGTGATGGCGCAGGATGTTGCTCAGGCGCTTGCCGTCACGCGCCTCCAGCGCCTCGATCATTTCCTCGTGGTCGTGCACCGCACGATCCCACTTGTAGACGTGGTGGTTGGAATGGAAGCGCAGCGCCTGGATGCGCCAGTTCAGCGAGACGTAGGTCTGCCGTAGCGTGGCGTTGCGCGCGGCCTGGTTGATCAGGTCATGGATTGCCTGGTTGCGCTGGTAGTAACCGGGCAGGTCGTTCTGTGCCTTGCAGGTGAGCATGCTGGCGTGCAGCGACTTGATCTCGGCCAGCTCCTCAGCGGAGATGCGCTCGCAGGCCAGCTCCCCGGCGAAGGCTTCCAGGCCGCTCATGAACTCGAACGCCTCGCGGATTTCGGTTTCCGACATGCTGGCGATGCTCGCCCCGCGGTTCGGCGATATTTCCACCAGCCCTTCGGCGGCGAGCACCTTCAGCGCCTCGCGCAGGGGCGTGCGGGAAATCCCCAGTGTTTCGCACAGCTCGCGTTCGTTGAGCTTCTTGCCCGGCTCCAGCACGCCTTCGATGATCAACCGCCGCAGGTGCCCGACCACGGTGTCGTGCAATTGCTGGCGCTCCACCTTGAGCGGAATCGCTGCAACGGGTCGTTCGACGTTCATTCCCGCATCTGGCATACAAAATCCCCATCACGCCGGCAGGCGCGTTCCCTGAATTCAATGTCCGCAGATTATCAAACCGCTATTGACGTATCGACAGACGTTGATATTGTATTTTGCATTCAAAAAACAAAAAGACAGAAGGCACTTACATGCTCCGACTCGATTACCATCCCGCTGGTCGTCATTTTCTGCAGATCCCTGGCCCGAGCCCGGTCCCCGATCGCATCCTTCGGGCCATGAGCTACCCCACCATCGACCACCGCGGTCCCGAGTTCGCCGAACTGGGTCTGAAGGGGATCGATGGCATCAAGCAGATCTTCAAGACCCAGCATCCCGTCGTCATCTATCCCGCTTCCGGCACCGGTGCCTGGGAAGCCGCGCTGGTCAATACCCTGAGCCCCGGCGACACGGTGCTGATGTACGAGACCGGGCACTTCGCCACGCTGTGGAAGAAGATGGCCGAGAACCTCGGGCTGAATCCCGAGTTCATCGGCCTGCCGGGTATCGAAGGCTGGCGCCGCGGCGTGCAGGCCGACCAGATCGAAGCGCGCCTGCGCCAGGACAGCGGCCACACCATCAAGGCGGTCTGCGTGGTGCACAACGAGACCTCCACCGGCGTTACCTCGGACATCGCGTCCGTGCGCAAGGCGATGGACGCAGCGGGCCACCCGGCGCTGCTGCTGGTGGACACCATTTCCGGCCTGGCCTCGGCCGACTACCGGCATGACGAGTGGGGCGTGGACGTCACCGTCTCTGGCTCGCAGAAAGGCCTGATGCTGCCGCCGGGCATCAGCTTCAACGCCCTCTCGCCGAAAGCCCTCGAAGCGAGCAAGACCGCCAGGCTGCCGCGCGCGTTCTGGGGCTGGGACGAGATCGTCGAGATGAACAAGACCGGCTACTGGCCGTACACGCCGAGCACCAACCTGCTCTATGGCCTGTCCGAGGCGCTGGACATGATCCTCGGCGAAGGCCTGGACAACGTCTTCGCCCGCCACAATCGCCTCGCCGAGGCCTGCCGCATCGCCGTACGCGCTTGGGGCCTGGAAATCCAGTGCGCCGACCCCGCGGTCTACAGCCCGGTGCTGACCGGCGTGATGACGCCCGAAGGCATCGATGCCGACCAGTTGCGCAAGACCATCTACGAGCGCTTCGACATGTCGCTGGGCACCGGCCTGGGCAAAATGAAAGGGCGCATGTACCGCATCGGCCACCTTGGCGACTGCAACGACCTGACCCTGATGGCGACCCTCACCGGGTGCGAGATGGGCATGCAGATCGCCGGCATGAAACTCGCCGGAAGCGGTGTCAGCGCCGCCATGGACTATCTGGTTTCGCAACGCGTGCCGTTCAATCGCTGATCGAATTCCTGCCCCGGCGATCCGTCGTCGGGGCAGGGCGTAGCACCCTTGCCTCTGCGCACGGAGCCTCATCACTCACGCTTTTCCAGAACCAACTATCCCGATTCATGTGCCGCCCAGGCACGAACAATAAGAACGTGGAGATAGCTACATGAAACTGCTTCGTTTCCGTGCCACCAGCCTGGTGCTGGGCATGCTCTGTGTGATGTATTTCATAACCTACCTCGACCGGGTCAACGTGAGCACCGCAGCCTCCGGCTTCGGTCCCGAGTTCCACCTGTCGAACACCGAAATCGGCCTGGTGTTCTCTGCCTTCGCCTATCCCTATCTCATCTTCCAGATCATCGGCGGCTGGGTCAGCGACCGCTTCGGCTCGCGCCGCACGCTGATCTTCTGCGGCCTGATGTGGGCCGCGGCGACCATTCTCACCGGTTTCGCCGGCGGCCTGGTTTCCCTGCTCATTGCACGCCTGCTGCTCGGCCTCGGCGAAGGGGCGACCTTTCCCGCAGCCACCTCGGCGATGTCGCGCTGGGTGCCGAAGGAAAAGCGCGGTTTCGCCCAGGGCATCACCCACTCGGCGGCGCGCATCGGCAACGCCGTGGCGCCGGCGGCCATCGTCGGCATCATGTCGATCTACGGCTGGCGCGCCTCGTTCTTCGTCTGCGGGATCATCAGTCTGATCTGGGTCGCGGCCTGGGCCTTCCTCTCCACCGAGAACCCCAAGGACCATCCGCGCATTACCCAGGAGGAAATCGACTCCCTGCCCGAACCCAAGAAGGTCAAGATCGTCGTCCCCTGGGGGCCGCTGTTCAAGCGCATGTGGCCGGTGACCATCGTCTACTTCTGCTACGGCTGGACGCTCTGGCTGTTCCTCTCCTGGATTCCCCAGTACTTCCTGCACAACTACAGCCTGGACCTGAAGAAGTCGGCGATCTTCGCCTCGGCGGTGTTCTTCGCCGGCGTCATCGGCGACACCCTCGGCGGCATCATCACCGACCGCCTGCTGGTGAAGACCAACTGCCTGAAGCGCTCGCGCAGCTGGATGATCGCCATCTGCATGACCCTGGCGCTGATCGCGCTGATCCCGGTGGCCTTCACCAAGAACATGTACCTGGCCATGGCCTGCCTGTCCGCCGGCTTCTTCTTCGCCGAGCTGATGATCGGCCCGGTGTGGGCGATTCCGATGGACATCGCGCCGGAATGCTCGGGCACCGCCAGCGGCATGATGAACACCGGCTCGGCTGCCGCGGCGATCCTCTCGCCGGTGGTTTCCGGGTTCCTCATCGACCACTACGGCAGCTGGGAACTGCCGTTTGTGGTAAGCATGGTGCTAATGGGCTGTGGCGTGCTGCTGTCGTTCCGCATGCACCCCGAGCGCAAGTTCGACATCCAGTCCTACCAGCCGCAAGCTCCCGTGGGCGCCGTGGTGCAGCACTAGCGACACGGTCGCACACCCCCTGATCCTCGGCCGCCACCCTCGGGTAGCGGCCGACCGAACGAAACGAGGAATCCGCTGTGACTACCGCTGCTCCCGCATCAACCCTCGCCAGCCTGCTTCATCAGGCGCGCCAGGACCGCCAGCCGCTGACCGGGCTGGACCCGGCGCTGGCGCCCGCCAATCCGGCCGCCGCCTACGCCGTGCACAAGCAGATTCTCGGCTTGCGCGATGTAGGAGTGGCGGGCTGGAAGGTCGGCTCGAAATCCTCCGACGGGCCGATCCAGGCAGCGCCGTTGCCTGCCGACGGCGTGCATCCGACCGGCGTGCAACTGCGCCGCGACGACTTCCAGCCGCTGGCGCTGGAGCTCGAGGTAGCGTTCCGCTTCAACCGCCGTTTCGAGCCGGGGCGCAGTTATTCGGACGAGGAGGTGATGCAGGCCATCGGCTCCATGGGCCCGACCATCGAGCTGGTCACCAGCCGCTACGCCGACTGGCCGAAGGTCGAGCCGCTCTGGCAACTGGCGGACCTGATGAGCCACGGCGCGCTGGTGGTCGGCGAGTTCATCCCCTATCGGGAGGACTTTCCCTTCGCCGCCCCTTCGCTGACCTTCGAATTCGCCGGCGAGCGCCGCCTGCCGGACTGGACCGCGGTCAACACCGCCGGCGATCCGCGCCGCCTGCTGCCGTGGCTGGTCAATCACTGCACCGCCCAGGGCATCGTGCTGACCCCGGAAACCGTGGTCACCACCGGTTCCTACATCGGCATGTACTTCGCCGAAGGCGCCGGTGCCGTGAAAGGCAGCATCGCCGGCTTGCCGGCGGTGGAGTTGACGTTGGTCTGAGTTCCTCCGGCAGCCGCGTTCGGTGGGGTCGGTGTCGTGGTGGGCTGAAGCCCACCCTACGGTGTTGCGCGGAATTCCAGAGCCCCTGGCAGCGATGCCGGGGGCTTTTCGTTCGCGCCGATCACCCCGGGGATCGCAGCACGTAGGGTGGGCTTCAGCCCACCGCCGTCCAGTATCCGTGGTGGGCTTAAGCCCACCCTACGGTGTTGCGCGGAATTCCAGAGCCCCTGGCGGCGATGCCGGGGGTTTTTCGTTTGCGGCCATCACCCCGGGAATCGCAGCACGTAGGGTGGGCTTCAGCCCACCGGTGTCCAGTATCCGTGGTGGGCTGAAGCCCACCCTACGGTGTTGCGCGAAATTCCAGAGCCCCTGGCGGCGATGCCGGGGGGGTTTCGTTTGCGCCATCACTCCGGGAATCGCAGCACGTAGGGTGGGCTTCAGCCCACCGGTGTCCAGCCCACCGATCCAGGCCACTGGCGCCTGCGACCTCTAACGAAAAACCCCCGGACAAGCCGGGGGTTCTGGTTTCGCCAACGCGTCGGGACTATCAGTCCTGCGCGCGGTATTGCCGGTAACGCGGATACCAGAAGTTCGCCTCGATCGCCGCGTGCAGCTCGTCGTCGCTGCGCCCCGGCGCCACGCCGGCTTCCTGCGCAGCCTTGCCCACGGCGAAGGCGATGCGCTTGCTGACTTCCTGCACCTTGCTCAGCGGCGGCAGCATCTCGTCACTGGCGGAGCATTCGGCCAGTGCCAGCGCCGAGGCCATCAGCATGCTTTCGGTGACGCGCTCGGCCTGCACCGCCAGCACGCCCAGGCCGATGCCGGGGAAGATGTAGGAGTTGTTGCACTGGGCGATCGGGTAGGTCTTGCCGTCCACGGTGACCGGCTTGAACGGGCTGCCGGTGGCGATCAGCGCCTGGCCCTTGGTCCAGGTCAGCACGTCTTCCGGGCGCGCCTCGATCTGCGAGGTCGGGTTGGACAGCGGCATGATGATCGGCCGCGGGCAGTGGCTGTGCAGGGTCTCTATGATTTCCTGGGTGAACAGCCCACCCTTGCCGGACACCCCGATCAGCACGCTGGGCTTGGCGTTGGCGACCACGTCGAGCAGCGAGGGCAGCGTTGCGCTGGTCTTCCAGCCGGCCACTTCGTCGCGGCTGTGCATCAGGCGCTTCTGGAAGTCGTACAGGCCTTCCTGGTCGTCGGTGAGCAGGCCCTTGCTGTTGAGCAGGTAGACGCGCTGGCGTGCCTGCGCGTCGCTGAGCCCCTCGGCCTTCATCGCCGCGATGATCTGTTCGGCGATGCCGCAGCCGGCGGAACCGGCGCCGACAAAGGCCACGGTCTGCTCGCTGAGCTTCTCGCCCTTGAGCTTGCAGGCGGCCAGCAGGGTGCCGACGGTGACCGCCGCGGTGCCCTGGATGTCGTCGTTGAAGCAGCACAGCTCGTCGCGGTAGCGCTCCAGCAGCGGCATCGCGGTGGCCAGGGCGAAGTCCTCGAACTGCAGCAGCACGTTCGGCCAACGGCGTTTCACCGCGGCGACGAACTGCTCGACGAAGGCGTAGTACTCCTCGCCGCGCACGCGCTGGCGGCGGATGCCGAAGTACAGCGGGTCTTCCAGGCGCTCGGGGTTGTTGGTGCCGACGTCCAGCACGATCGGCAGCGTGTAGGCCGGGCTGACGCCACCGCAGGCGGTGTACAGCGACAGCTTGCCGATCGGGATGCCCATGCCGCCGACGCCCTGGTCGCCGAGGCCGAGGATGCGTTCGCAGTCGCTGACCACGATCACCTTGACGTTGTCCTTGGTGACGTTGCCGATGATTTCATCCATCTGCTCGCGGTCGTCGTAGGAGATGAACAGGCCGCGGTGGCTGCGGTAGATGCGCGAGAATTCCTGGCAGGCCTTGCCCACGGTCGGCGTGTAGATGACCGGCAGCATCTCCTCGAGGTGCTCGTCGACCAGGCGGTAGAACAGGGTTTCGTTGAAGTCCTGGATCGAACGCAGCAGCACGTGGCGTTCGAGATCGGTGTTGCAGGCCTCGAACTGACGGTAGGCGCGGGCGGCCTGCTGGTCGATGGTTTCGATCTGATTCGGCAGGAGGCCGAGCAGGCCCAGTTCGCGGCGTTCTTCGGCAGAGAAGGCGGTGCCCTTGTTCAACAGCGGCGTGCTCAGCAGCGAAGGACCCTTGAAGCGCACCGTGACTGGGCGATGGGGTGGGTTATTCATTTCGTCACCTCTCTTTTTGTATTTTGCATTCAATATATGGATTTTTCCGAGAAGCGCCAGATGAACTTGTCCTTCCCCGGGCTCTTCTGTGTGGCGCGTTACTTGCTGCGGTACTCCGCCGAATGCTCTGCGTGATTGCCGCCGGGGCATCGATCATACGAGCCCTGGGGAAAGAATGCTCATCGCCCAACTGTCCGACCCGCACATCCGTCCCGTCGATACGCTCTACCAGGGCCGGGTGGATTCCAACGCGATGTTCCGCGCCGCCATCGACCAGCTGAACCAGCTGCATCCGCAGCCGGACCTGCTGATCATCAGCGGCGAGCTGGTCGACGAAGGTTCTCCCGCCGAGTACGCGATGGCCAGGGCGCTGCTGGCCGGGGTTCGCCAGCCGATGCTGCTCATTCCCGGCAACCACGACGAGCGCGAAGCGTTTCGCGCGGCCTTCGCCGACCACCATTATCTGCCCGCCGGCGGCCCGCTGCATTTCATCGCCGTCGACCACGGCCCGCTGCGCATCATCGGCCTGGACGTCACCGTGCCCGGCGAGCACCACGGCGACATGAGCGAAGCCGCCGTGGCCTGGCTGGAACAGGCGCTGGCGCGCGAGCCGCAGCGGCCGACGCTGATCATGCTGCACCAGCCGCCGTTCGACAGCGGCATCCCCTACATCGATCTGTACAAATGCCGCAACGGCCATCGGCTGGCGCAGCTGGTGTCGCGCTACCCGGCGGTCGAGCGGATCGTCTGCGGACATATCCATCGCTCGATGCAGTTGCGCTTCGGCGGCACGCTGCTGTGCACCGCGCCGAGCACCACCACGGCCATCGCCCTGCGCCTGGACCCGGACGCCGAGGAAGCGTCCTACATCGAGCCACCGGCGATGTTGCTGCACCACTGGCGGGCCGAAACCGGGCTGATCACCCACTGGCTGCCGATCGGCTCGTTCACCGGCCCGCTGCCGTTCGCCTGAGCCTCAGCGTCGCTTCGAGGTGGCGCGCGGCTCGAGATCGTCCAGCGCCGCGGCGTTCGCCCGAGCCCAGTCGTAGACCATCTCGATCGGCTGCACCATCAGCTCGCCGAGCGGCGACAGCGCATACTCCACCGCCGGCGGCACGCTGTCCTCCACATGCCGGGTGACCAGGCCGCTGGCGGCCAGCTCGCGCAGGGTCTGGCTGAGCATCTTCATCGAAATGCCGGACAGGCTGCGGTGCAGCGCACCGGTACGCGCACGCCCGCCATGCCGGGCGTGGAGGGTGTGCAGGATCATGCTGGTCCACTTGGTGGCGAACAGTTCCAGCACGCGGCGCGGCGCGCAATCCTCGCGCCATTGCTCTTCGGGAGTCCCGGGTTTCATCGGTGGTTACCTTTTGGTGCCGACTTGGACAGCGGTCCAGGGGTCTTTATGGTGTCGGGAACGTTTATCCGTGGAGTCGATTATGTCGAAGGTTGCATTGGTTGTCGGGGCGAGCGGGATCGTCGGTAGCGCGACCGTGGAAGAACTGCTCGGGCGGGGCTGGCAGGTTGCCGGCCTGGCGCGCAAACCGGTCGCCCGGCCCGGCGTCACGCCGATCGGCGCGGACCTGCTGGACGCCGCCTCGCTCAACGCCGCCCTGGCCACGCTGGCGCCCTCGCACCTGTTCATCAGCACCTGGTCGCGCCAGTCCAGCGAGGCGGAGAACATCCGCGTCAACGCCGCCATGGTGCGCAACCTGCTGGACGCCCTGGGACCGCGCGGCAGCCTCGAACACGTGGCGCTGGTCACCGGGCTCAAGCACTACCTCGGCCCGTTCGAGGCCTATGGCAAGGGCGCCTTGCCGCAAACGCCGTTCCGCGAGGAACAGGGCCGCCTCGACGTCGAGAACTTCTATTACGCGCAGGAGGACGAAGTGTTCGCCGGCGCCGAGCGCCATGGCTACCGCTGGAGCGTGCACCGCCCGCATACCATCACCGGCGTGGCGGTGGGCAATGCGATGAATATGGCGACCACGCTGGCGGTGTACGCCTCGATCTGCCGCTTCAGCGGTCGTCCGTTCCGCTTCCCGGGCTCCGAGGTGCAGTGGAATTCCCTCACCGACATGACCGATGCCCGTCAACTGGCGCGCCAGCTGCTGTGGGCCTCGACCACGCCGGCAGCGGCCAACCAGGCGTTCAACGTGGTCAACGGCGACGTGTTCCGCTGGAGCTGGATGTGGCGACGCATCGCCGAGTGGTTCGGCCTCGAGGCGGCGCCGTTCGACGGCAGCCTGCAGCCGCTGGAGCGGCAGATGGCGGATGAGGGCAAGGTCTGGGCCGAGATGGTGGCGAAGTTCGATCTGGCCGAAGCGGACCTGAACAGGCTGATCTCGCCCTGGCACACCGACGCCGACCTGGGCCGGCCGATCGAGGTGGTGACCGACATGTCGAAGAGCCGCAAGCTGGGCTTTCTCGACTACCAGGCCAGCGACGACGCCTTCTTCGACGTGTTCGCCCGCCTGCGCAAGCAGCGGCTCATTCCCTGAGCCGCCGAGGTTCAGCAGCCGGTCAGTTGGACTTCGCGGCGTTCACCGGGGAAGAACAGCGGTCGCAGGCGTACGCCGACGCCGTTGCCGACGAACGCCGCCACCAGCCATAGCCAGCCGTGCAGGCTGCCGGAGGCGATGCCGCTGAAGTAGGCGCCGATGTTGCAGCCATAGGCCAGGCGCGAACCGTAGCCGAGCATCAGCCCGCCGATCACCGCGGCCACCAGGGAGCGCAGCGGAATCCGCAGGTTCGGTGCGAAGCGCCCGGCCAGGCCGGCCGCCAGCAGTGCACCGAGCATGATGCCGATGTCCATCACCGTGGTGATGTCCTGCCAGACCGGTGCGGCCAGCGCGCCGGCGTTCGCCGGCTGCTGCCAGAATGGCCAGCTGGACACCGCTACCCCCATTCCTTGCAGCACCTTGGCGCCCCACAGGGCGAAGGCCGAGGTGATGCCCCACGGGCGTCCGGCCAGCGCCAGGGTCGCGTAGTTGAGCAGCGCCAGCAGCACGGCGCCCCAGACCAGCGGCCAGGGGCCCCGGAAAAAGCGCTGCAGGCCCTGATGTTCGCTGGGTGCCGCGCGTTCCAGCTGGCCGTGGCGACGCAGTTCAAGGCGCGCGCTCAGGGCGGCGATGGCGGCGAACAGCGCGAGGCTGAAGATCAGCGCCGGCAGCATGCCCATGGTGGTGATGATCGACGTGGGCGGCAGGCTGGGCAGCGCCGACCACCACTGCAGATGGTGGGTGGCCAGCACACCGCCGACGATGAAGAACAGCAGGGTGACCAGCATTCGGGCATTGCCGCCGCCGACGGTGAACAGCGTGCCGGAGGCGCAGCCGCCGCCCAGCTGCATGCCGACACCGAAGATGAAGGCGCCGATCACCACCGAGGTGCCCGCCGGCGCGACCAGGCCCTTAACCGGCATGCCGAACAGCATGCCCGCGCTCAGCGCCGGGAAGAACAGCAGCACCGCCACCGCGAGCATCACCATCTGCGCGCGCAGGCCAGCGCCGCGGCGATCGTTGAGGAACACCCGCCAGGCCGAGGTGAAACCGAACGCGGCGTGATAGAGCACCAGGCCCAGCGCCGCGCCGACGATGAACAGCAACGCCTGGCGGCCGCTGACGCCCAGGCTTAGGGCGGCTGCGCCGAGCAGCAGCAAGGCCATGGCGACTATTGGCGTACCTGGGCGCGGTGCCGGGGCCGCCGTGGAAATCGATAAGCTCATTGGGAAGAACCGCACTGCAAGGAGGACCGTCATTTTAAACCTCGACCGGCCGCCGCCCAAGCCTGAGCCGCCAGACGCGCTGGCTTTCGTCGGACGGATCGTCCGCGTTGTTGCCGAACTTCCCGGGATTGGCGTTCAACTTTCCTGACAAAGATTCCCGACACTTCACAGATCGGCGTGTCCGCATGTACGTCATTGGCCAGATATGACCAGGCAATACAGGGCGGATAACTTCCTTCGCGTGGGGCTGAAGACCGGCGAGTGTTACGAGTTATGATCAGCGGGGTTTCTCGGCAACTCGTTCATATATATTCCCGAATGACAAAAGCATGCATTCGCGGACTTCTCCGATTTGATCGGGAGTCCGCGAAGTGCAGTCCGATGCGTATATGACCACTACGACGTAGTCGTTCCCGACAAACAGGGAAGTCGCCGAGGTTACCCCCTCCGATTACCGAACAACGCTTCGCGGCCGCCCCGCAAGGCGCGTCCGTTTGTCGTCAAGAAGGATTCTGCGCCCAGGAGTTTCGTGCATGAACTACAGAAGCATCAATGACGTGTCCTACCTGGCCACGCGCTTTGCAACCCGCATTCCGCCTGATGTAGACCTCGTCGTGGGCATTCCGCGAAGTGGCATGCTGGCCGCCAGCATCATCTCCCTGAAACTCAATCTGCCGCTGACCGATCTCTACTCGTTCCTGCGCAACGACGACCTGAAGAAGGGCAGTACCCGGACCTACAAGTTCGCGTCCCGGAGCAAACCACAGGAGGCGAAGAAGATTCTTCTGGTGGACGACAGCATCTCTACGGGGAAGTCCATGCAGGCCGCGCTGGAACAGGTCAGGGCGGCTTATTCCGGCGACGTGGTGAGTCTGGCGGTATTCGCCCAGAGCGATAATACCGCGCAGATCAACGTTCACTTCGAAGTTGTCCCGCAGCCACGACTGTTCGAGTGGAACATCATGCATCACCCGTTATTGATGTCCGCGTGTCTGGATATCGACGGCGTCCTGTGCGAAGACCCCACTGCCGAGCAGAACGACGACGGCCCGCGTTATATCGAGTTCCTCAACACCGCCAAACCGCTGTTCATTCCGTCCACCAAGGTGGCTGCGCTGGTCACCAGCCGGTTGGAGAAATACCGTGGCGAAACCGAAGCGTGGCTGGCCCGCCACGGGGTTCAGTACGAAACCCTGTACATGGTCGACTTGCCTTCGGCCGAGGAGCGGCGGCGCCTGAACATCCACCACAAGTTCAAGGCCGAGGTCTACGGCAAGAACCTCAGTTCGCGGCTGTTCATCGAGAGCGAGGAATTCCAGGCGCAGGAGATCATGCGCATCACCGGCAAACCGGTGTTCTGCATCGCCACCAACCAGATGTACGTGGCCGGCAACCTGCTGCAGCAGATCAAGCTCAACGCGCTGCGCAAGGGCGTCGGGCTGAAGCACCGGATCAAGGATCGCCTGAAGAAGCTGCGTGCACTGGTCTACCCCAAGCCTCCGATGGAGAACGTCTGACAGAAGAACGGCGCCGCAGGGCGCCGTTTTTGGATCAGGGTTTCGCGCCCCGTTGCTGCTAGCGGCGGAACTGCCCTGGCGGCATGCCGTGGCGCTTGCGAAAGCAGCGCGAAAAGTAGGCTTCGTCGGTGAAGCCGCAGGCGAGGGCGACGTGGGCGAGGGGCTTGTTGCCGTTGATCAGGTGGGTGCGCGCCAGCCGCATGCGCCGCTCCAGCACCAGTTTGGAGAAGCTGCTGCCGGTTTCCTTGCGCAGCAGGTGGGTGAGGTAGTTGGGCGACAGAAACGCCGCCGCCGCGGCGTCCTTGAGGTTCATCCGTGGGTCGAGCAGGTGTTCGCGGATGTACCTGGACACCCGGCCCATGGCATCCCGCCGGCCGCGCTTCTCGGCCTTGTTCGCCGACAGCGCCAGCAACTCGTCCTGGTAGCGCGCGCAGACCAGGCCGATCAACTGCAGCAGGTAGCCCTTGAGGATCAGCTCCGAGCCGAAGTGGCGCGCGCTGTCCACCGCGCGCATCCGCTCCAGCAGTTCGGCGACCGGGCCGAATTCGTCGTCGTCGAGGATGAAATCCAGGTGCTCCTGGAAGCGGAACGGCGCCAGTTCCTGCGCCTCGCTGAGCGGAATGTCCTCCAGGTCCAGCGCGTCGCAGCGCACCTGCGGCAGGAGGAACTCCTGGGCGAAGTTGATCAGCACGAAGTTGCCGTCTTCGGGGTGCGGGATCACGTGCAGGCGATGCGGCAGGATGAACGCCAGGGTGTTGCGCGGGAACGGGCGGATCGCGCCGCCGATATGCTGCAGCGTGTCGCCGCCCAGGTTGATCTGGATCTGGAAGTACTCGTGCCGGTGCGGCGCGGTCAGCGCCGGGCGCGCCTGCTTGTCGCGGATGTAGAAGTCCGCGCGGTCGCTGCGTTGGTGCATGCCGTACGTGGGCACGCGGGACGGATCGGGCATGTTCGGCGTAACCGGAATCTCGGGCGGTGAAGGCCGCAGGGTGATCGGGGAGGGCGAGCGCAGGTGCGCTGCGCCATCCTACCTGCTTGTGGGAGCGCCTTGGTCCCGGAGAGTTCTCGGGTTCGCCGCTGCGCGCCGGAATCAGCGCGCGGCGATGCCCAGGCTGAATTCGGCGATGCCCTCGATGCCGCCTTCGAGGCGGTCGCCCGGCTGCAAGGCGCCGACGCCCGCCGGGGTGCCGGTGAAGATCAGGTCGCCGGCCATGAGCTGCACCGATCGCGAGAGATGGGCGATGACGTCGCTGACCGGCCAGATCTGCTCGGCCAGGTCGCCGCGCTGACGCTCCTCGCCGTTTACCTTGAGCCAGATCGCGCCGCGCTGCGGATGCCCAGCCACGCTCGCCGGCACCAGCGCGCTGCAGGGCGCGGAGCCGTCGAAGGCCTTGGCCCATTCCCACGGGCGGCCCATCTTCTTGGCCTGCGCCTGCAGGTCGCGGCGCGTCAGGTCAAGGCCCACGGCGTATCCCCAGACGTGATCCAGCGCCTGCGCGGGGTCGATATCGACGCCGCCCTTGCCGATCGCCACCACCAGTTCCACCTCGTGGTGCAGGTCGGCGGTGAGCGGCGGATAGGCGAGGGTGCCCTCGGCCGGGACGACCGCGTCGGCCGGTTTCATGAAAAAGAACGGCGGTTCGCGGTCCGGGTCGTGGCCCATCTCGCGGGCGTGCTCGGAGTAGTTGCGCCCGACGCAGAACACCCGGCGAATCGGGAAGCGCGCGGACTGGCCGGCGACGGCCACCGAGGGCAGGGTGTTGGGTGCGATCACGTAGTCACTCATGGCAGGTCTCCTGTCGGTTTGCCTGCCAGAAGTGTGCGCAACCCGCCCGGCGCCGGGTTGGAGAGAACTACGCGGGTCTTGGACGGAGCAACGCAGATCGCGTCCTAGCGGCTTAACTGTGCCAGATAGAGCGCGACTTCCTCCTCCAGCCAGCCGGCGAATTCCTCCTGCTTGCGCCGGCTGCTTTCGCGCGGCGGCCAGACCAGCCAGTACGGATGCGCATAGGGCACCGCGATCGAGGTCAGTTGCACCAGTTCGCCGCGTTGCAAGGCGGCGTGGACCAGGCTGCGGCGTTCCAGGGCGATGCCCTGCTGCAGCCGCACCGCTTCCAGCACCAGGTTGGAATCGTTGATGCACAGGCCTGCGCTGTCGGACGGTTCCTCCACGCCGGCCGCCTGGCACCAGCGCAGCCAGGGCTCGCCGGTGCGGATCAGGGGCAGGCGCATGGCCGCTTCGGGGGAATCCGGCAACTCGCCGCCGTTGAGCCGTGGCGAGGCGACCAGGATCAGTTCGTCGTCGAACAGCTTCTTCTGCGTCGCCCCCTCCCAGTTGCCCTGGCCCATGCGGATCGCCACGTCGATGGCCTCCTGGCGGATGTTCTGCAGGCCCAGGCTGGCTTGCAGGCGCACCCGGTAACGCGGGTATCGCGCCTGGAAACCCGGCAGGCGCGGCAGCAGCCAGCTCAGCCCGAAGGAGGGCACCACCGCGATCACCAGGTCGTCGCGGCCAGGGCGGTCCTGCACCAGCCGTGTCGCCTCGGCGATGTTCGCCAGCGCATGGCGAATCTGCAGCGCATACAGCCGGCCGTCTTCGGTCAGCGTCAGGCCGCGGCCCTCGCGGACGAACAGCGGCAGGCCGAGCAACTGTTCGAGCAGCTTGATCTGCTGGCTGATCGCCGAATGGGTGACGTGAAGTTCGCCGGCCGCCAGGGTGATGCTGCCGAGGCGGACGACGGTTTCGAAACTGCGCAGTGCGGAGAGCGGGGGAAGTGTGGTCATGTAAGCAAATCTAACAGAATTGCTTAATTTCTATCGATTTTCGCCCGGCCGATTAAGCGCTAATTTAATCGCCATCGAGCCGCCATATGGCGCCCAGGGAAACAGCTTTGCGCTATCGACACCCAAAGGAATTCGTTAATGAAACTAATAGGTATGCTGGATTCGCCCTACGTCCGCCGGGTCGCCATTTCCCTCCGGCGGCTGGGTATTGCCTTCGAGCATGAGCCGCTCTCGGTGTTCAGCACCTTCGAGCGCTTTCGTCAGATCAACCCGGTGGTGAAGGCGCCGACGCTGGTCTGCGACGGCGGCGAATCGCTGATGGATTCCACGCTGATCCTCGACTACCTGGAGGCCCTCGCCGAGACGGGGCGCAGCCTAATGCCTTCCGCACTCCCAGACCGGTTGCGCGCGTTGAGGGTGATCGGCCTGGCGCTCGCCGCGGCGGAGAAGACCGTGCAGATCGTCTACGAGCAGAACCTGCGCCCGGTGGAGAAACAGCACGCGCCCTGGCTGGAACGGGTCAACGGCCAGCTGCTCGCAGCCTACGCGGAGCTGGAGGCTGAACTGGTACGGCGGCCCTTGCAGGGCGGCGAGACGATCGGCCAGGACGGCATTACCGTCGCCGTCGTCTGGAGCTTCACTCGCATGATGCTCGGCGATGTGGTCGATGCCCGCGCGTATCCCGCGCTCGACGCCTTCGCCAGCGAAGCCGAGCGCCTGGCGATATTCCTCGAAACACCGGCGCGTTAGGCCGTCCGAAACCCCGCCTGCGGAACGAGGTTGCGATGAAAAAACAACAGAAGGGCTATGCGCTGGTGATGCGTGGGCAGCTATCCCCGGCATCGCGCCTCCCGTACTGGCGCCGGCTGCTTGCCCTGCTGGCGCGCTGGCACCGTCTGGCGGCGCAGCGCCGTCACCTGGCGAGCCTCAGCGACGCGACACTCAAGGACATCGGCCTGACCCGGGTGGACGTCGAGCAGGAATTCAACCGCCCGTTCTGGGACGACCAGCCGCGTAGCTGAGGGCTGCGCACCGGCGCTTCTGCTCAGTGCGCATCCGCCGGCGGCGCGGCCGGTGGCACGACCTTGTGCATCAGCGGCACCAGCGCGGTGGCGACGATGAAGCAGCACATGATGGTCAGGAAGGCATCCGAAAAGGTCTGCGTCTGCGCCTCGCGGTAGGTCAGCAGCCAGAGCTGGCGCAGGGCGGCGGTGCTGCCTTCGATGCCGCTCTGGCCAAGGCTGGCGAAGGTGCCGCCGACCTGATCGAGCCAGCGGTTCAGCGCCTCGTTGCTGCTGTTGAGGTGTTCGGCGAGGCGGGTGAAGTGCAGGTTGGTGCGGTCGTTGAGCAGGGTGGCGCAGGCGGCGATGCCAATCGCGCCACCGAGGTTGCGCATCAGGTTGAACAGACCGGAGGCGTGCTTGAGCCGCGCCGGAGCCAGCGCACCGAGGGTCAGGGTAACCGCCGGCGGCACCGCCAGTTGCTGGGCCATGCCGCGCAGGGCCTGCGGCAGCAGCAGTTCCCGGGCGCCCCAGTCATGGGTGATCGGCGAGAAATCCCACATCGACACGGCGAACAGCGCCAGGCCGGCCATCAGTATCCAGCGCAGATCGATGCGGTTGGCGAGGAATGCGTAGAGCGGAATCGACATCACCTGGAACACGCCGGTGGAAAACACCGCGAGGCCGATGTCCAGCGCGCTGTAGCCGCGCACCCGGCCGAGGAATAGCGGCGTCAGGTAGATGGTGGCGAAGAGGCCGATGCCGGTGACGAAGGAGAAGAAGCAGCCGAGGGCGAAGTTGCGCTCCTTCAGCGCGCGCAGGTCGACGATCGGGTTGGACACGATCAGGCTGCGGCTGACGAAGGCCAGGGCGGCGAGGGCGGAAACCCACGCGGTGGCGACGATGGTGCTGTCGCTGAACCAGTTCCAGCGCGGGCCTTCTTCCAGGGTGTATTCCAGGCAGCCGAGGAACACCGCCATGAACGCCATGCTGGCGTAGTCGGCGCCCCTGAGCAGCGACAGGTCCGGCTTGTCGATGCGAACCAGCATCGGCACCGCGACGGCGACGAAGATGCCCGGCACCAGGTTGATGTAGAACAGCCAGTGCCAGGACGAAACCTCGATGATCCAGCCGCCGATCACCGGCCCCAGGGTCGGCGCCAGCGACGCGATGGCACCGATGGTGGAGGCGGCGATGACCTTCTGCTTGCCGCTGAAGAAGATGAACGCCGAGGTGAACACCATCGGGATCATCGAGCCGCCGAGGAAACCCTGCAGCGCGCGGAAGGCGATCATGCTCTGGATGTTCCAGGCCAGGCCGCAGAGCAGGCTGGTCAGGGTGAAGCCGATCGCCGAGGCACAGAACAGCCAGCGCGTGGAGAACACCCGCGACAGCCAGCCGGAGAGCGGGATCACCACGATCTCGGCGATCAGGTAGCTGGTCTGTACCCAGGCGGTCTCGTCGGCGCCGGCGGAGAGCCCGCCGCCGATATCGCGCAACGAGGCGGAGACGATCTGGATATCCAGCAGCGCGATGAACATGCCCACGCACATGGCGGCGAAGGCGAACACCTTCTGGGCGGTGGGCATGCTGGCGGGATCGAATGCCGGGGCGCCGGCGGTAGCGCTCACGGCGTGCTGGCCAGCGGCGCGGAGGCGGGTTCCGTCTGCGTCCTGGTGTCCACCGAGGCTGTCACCGAAAGCCCTGGCCGCAACTGGCCGAGCAGGCCGTCGGCCGGATCGAGGATCACCCGCACCGGGACGCGCTGGACGATCTTGGTGAAGTTGCCGGTGGCGTTTTCCGGCGGCAGCACGCTGAACTGCGCGCCGGTCGCCGGCGCCAGGCTATCCAGGTGGCCGTGGAACTCGCGGCCGGGTAGTACGTCGGCACGCACGCTCACCGGTTGGCCGGGGCGCATCCCGGCAAGCTGGTCTTCCTTGAAATTGGCATCCACCCAGAGCCCGCTTGCCGGCACCACCACCAGCAGCTGCGTACCGGCAGCGGCATAGGCGCCGACCCGCGCACGGCGGTTGCCGATCACCCCGTCCACTGGCGCGCGCAGTTCGGTGTAGCTCAGGTCCAGCTGCGCCATCTCGCGTTCAGCGTTCGCCTGCATCAGCGCGGCGCGGGCCTGTTGCTTCTGCGTGGCGATCACTTCCAGCTGGCGCTGGGCGGCGAGTAGCCCGGCCTGGGCCTTGGCCTGGTTCGCGTGGGCGGTCTTGTAGGTGGCTTCCACCCGCTGCGCGTTCTCCACCGAAACGGCGTTCTTGCTGACCAGCGAGACGTAGCGCCGGTTGTCGTTGCGCGCGCGGTTCTGCTCGGCGCTGGCGGATTCGATATCCGCGCGGGCCTGGGTGATCAGCGCCTGCTGCAGGTTCAGCGTGGCATCCAGGTTGGCCAGCAGCGCCTGTTCGGCCGCCACCGCACCCTCGGCGCGGTCGAGGCGGGCGCGGTAATCGCGGTCGTCGATCTTCACCAGCAGGTCGCCGGCGCGCACCGGCTGGTTGTCAGTCACCGCCAGTTGCGTGATGTAGCCGGCAACCTTCGGCCCGATCACCGTCACGTCGCCACCGATGTAGGCATCGTCGGTGTGCTCGATGAAACGACCGACCTGCCACCAGTGCAGCGCATAGAGCGCCGCGGCGACCAACAGGGCGATCAGCGCCAGCAGCGCGACGACGCGCTTGAACGGCTTGCCGCGCGCAGGTTTCAGCATGGCGGCCTGGGTGGCGGGCTCGACGCCGCTCAGCGAAGTCATGGCAGGGTCACCGAGGTGGAGGGCAGCTGGGTATCACGCTCGGCGCGCCGCCGCCGGCCACTTTCCAGACGCCGATGCAGGGCTTCGTCCGCTGCCGGGCCTGGGCGCACCACGTGCCGCTCCCGACTGATGGGTGCGCCGCTATGGGCGTCGATCAGCTGCAATCGCACGGGCTGCTCGCTGGCCTTGTCGGCAAGCAACACGCTGGCGCCGCCCTTGGCGAAATGCCTGTTGCCCCAGTCCATCAGCGTCAGCAGCACCGGCCGGAAGTCACGGCCACGGTCGGTCAGCAGGTAATCGTGGCGCAGCGGTTTTTCACTGTAGACGCGGCGCTCCAGCAACCCGCTGTCAACCAGCCCGTTGAGCCGCCGGGTAAGCATGTTCGGTGCGATGCCGAGGCTTTTACGGAAATCGTCGAAGCGGCTCAGCCCATAGAAGGCATCGCGCAGGATAAGGATGCTCCACCACTCACCCACATGATCGAGACTCCTCGCGACGGGACATTGCGTGCTCTGGAAGCGGGTTTTCTTCATCGCGAATGATCTCGGGGGTTTTAGAATTACAGTCGTAATCTAAATGGGCGGATTTCACTCTGCAAGTGACTCCTGCAGGTTTTTCGTCGAAGCGGATCTCATGCGAATCACGCGAAAATGCCGGCACCTGACCTGGATGCGCGGCTATTTCACGGAAGATCAACGGGTTATAAAGGTGCGCAGGCGCCGCTCTTGCCGGGCAGCGAACCTCCGCGAAAATGATGACGCGCCCCCCTGGCCGTCGATGCGGTTGGCCTTCAACTGCCGAACGCGCTTCAATTCCCAAACGCTTTCTGGTAAAAAGAGCGCCCTCAGCGGGCGTCGTATAATGGCATTACCTGAGCTTCCCAAGCTCATGACGAGGGTTCGATTCCCTTCGCCCGCTCCAGAATCGCTGTGTTAAAGCCCCGTTTTCGGGGCTTTGTCGTTTCTGGAGGCTGGCTTTTGGTGGGTTGCGGGGCGGGAAGGCTCTGGCGATTGCTTGCCGGGGATTCGTGGGTCTAGCTCGATAGCCGTTCCACACTGGCTCGCCCCAGCCAGGCCAGCGTTTCGGCGGCGGGGATGGGGCGGCTGAACAGGTAGCCCTGTACCTGGGTGCATCCCAGGCTGGTGAGGGCGGCAAGCTCCTCACGGGTTTCGACGCCTTCGATGACGCACTCCAGATCCATGTCGTGGGTCAGGCCCACCAGCGATTTGACGATCTTGAAGGTCGCCGGATTGTGCTGGATGCCGGCGACGAAGCTGCGGTCGATCTTCAGCTTGGTGAGGGACAACGCGTGCAGCTAGCTGAGGCTGGAATAGCCGGTGCCGAAGTCGTCCAGCGAGATGCCGCAGCCCAGTTGGCGGAACTGGATGATCGCGCGCTGCATCTGCGCCATGTCCTGGACGATGGCGGTTTCGGTGATCTCCAGGTCCAGGCGGGCGGGGTCGAATCCGCTCTCCCGGATCAGCGCGATGATCTGTTGGACGCTTTCGTGTGACCCACAGTCGATCGCGGAGAGATTGAAGGAAAGGCGTATGCCCTCCGGCCAGGCGTGGGCTTCGCGGAGCGCCTTGCCGAGCAGCGGAGGCGTCAGGCGGCTGATCAGGCCCGTGTGTTCGGCCACGGGTATGAACACCCCGGGCGCGACCGGACCCAGCTCGGGGCTGTTCCATCGGGCCAGCGCCTCGAATGCTAAGGTCTCATGGCTGTGGCTGTTGAGAATCGGCTGGAACAGGACGTAGAACTCTTCCTCCATATCGGCGCGACGCAACGCCTGCTCGGTCATGGCGTCGCGATGCAGTTGTTCGTGGTGGCTGGCGGAGAACAGGCAGACGGTGCCCGGATTGCTGCGCTTGCCCTGGTAAAGCGCGTAGTCGGCGTACTCATAGAGCTGAGTGGTGTCGGAGGCCGAGCCGGGAAACGTGGCGATGCCCAGGGTCGCTCCGATGTGAATGGGCACGTCGGCGAGCATGAATTCGGTGCGCAGCAGACCGCAGGCCTTGCGACCGAAGGCCTGCAGCGATTCGTCGCTGAGGTCGTCCTTCATCACCAGGGCGAACTCGTCGCCACCCAGCCGCGCCACGTGCACGGTCGGGCTGGACAGTTCCAGCAGGCGTTCGGCGACCAGCGTCAGCACCTTGTCTCCGACGCTGTGGCCGTACAGGTCGTTGACAGGCTTGAAGCCATCGAGATCGAGAATGCCCACTGCCAGGCGTTTGCGATTTTTCAATGCCTCGGACGCCGCGTCGTCGAGGGTGGTGAAGAATTGGCGCCGGTTCGGCAGGCCGGTGAGGCTGTCCAGATTGGCCAGGCGAAGGTTCTCGTTGCTCAGTTGCTCGGTTTTCGCCTGTACGTTCACCAGGCTGGTGAAATCGCGGTAGTTTTTCTGCAGGACGATGAGCATCGCCGACGATACCAGCAGGATGTTGATGGAGGTCGCGATGAACGTCGGGTTATGGGTGGAGGCGAAGAACACCACGAACGCCACGTCGACCACCAGCGTGGTGATCAGCGCCGCCGAGCGCAGGTGCATCAGGCAAAAGATGCAGACAATCACCGTGATGCCCATGAAAAACGCCACATGCGCCTGGGCGTAGGCATCGCCATAGGGATAAAGGGCCAGGGACCAGGCGGTGAAGCCGGCGGCGATGAACGGCGCCAACTGATTGGTGCGCGTCAGGGTGGCGAGAATGTCGACCCCGGAAACCGGGTCGTTCCGGTTGCGCCACCAGATCTGCGCACGCCAGAAACTGATGATCGTGAGCAACGCCGGCATTGCGAGGGTCAGCCAGCCGGGCGCCGTGTCGAAGTGGGTGACGGCGAGCGCCCAGGTATTCACCAGCAGGATGAAATACATCATCGGCAACTGGCGGGACAAGGCGACGTACTGGGCCCTCAACAGCCGAGGATTGTCGCGGGGCACCGACATCACTGTCAGCCACAATCCCTTCACTCTTCCTATCATTGCAGCGCTTCTCTGCCGCTTGAATGGGGGCCGGATCAGTCTGCGGTCCGGGTCATTGGTCATGAACGATCCAGCTTCCCAACCGCCGTTTCCGCCCGCTCCGGCCCGTGTTGCAATAAAGCCGGTGAGTGACTTGAAGCGTAGCACAGGCCCCGTCGTTCGGCGGTTCCGGAGTCGAGGTAGCTAAGCGGTGGACAGGCGCGCCGTTGCTTCGTTCTCGCGGATCGGCAGGCCTGACGGGGCGGCGGATGAGGGGGAGCCGAGGCTCAGACAGAATGACGCAGCAAGGGTTCCGGGCGGTCGCACCGCGGGCAAAATGTCGCGGCTTCGGCCGACGTCTTGAGCATGGTCAAGCTCCTGGAAAAGCCGTTGGCGCATCCTCTGCGAACGTGAAATCGACAGAACAAGACACCACGCCAATGGCCAAGAAATTTCCCCTGAACCCCAGGCATCCCGAGCGCATCTGCTGGGGCTGCGACCGCTACTGCGCGGCCGATGCGATGGACTGCGGCAATGGCGCCAGCCGCACTCAGCATCCGGCGGAACTCTTCGGCGAGGACTGGCATGCCTCCGGCGACTGGGGGCTGGACCTCCAGGTCGACGAACTGGCGCCCCGGCGCGAAGAACGCTGAGCGGATTCGCGCTAACCGAGCACTCCCGCGCTCAGGCCTTGACCCAGCGCTGACGGCTCCAGCCGCTCAAGGCGTCGACGGCGAACACCAGCGCCAGCATGGCGATGATCACGCTGCTGGCTTGGGCCTCCTGGAACAGGCTCAGGTGCACGTAGAGCATCTGCCCGAGGCCGCCGGCGCCGACGAAGCCGAGCACGCTGGCCATGCGGATGTTGTTTTCCCAGCGATACAGGCTGTAGGCGAGCAGTTGCGGCCAGAGGATCGGCAAGGTGCCGTAGACGAACGCCAGCACGGCGCCGCAGCCCTGCAGGCGGATCGCCTGGGCCGGCGCCGGCGGGGTGTTTTCCAGCGCTTCGGCGAACAACCGGCCGAGTACGCCGGTGGTGTGCAGGGCGAGGGCGAGGGTGCCGGCATTCGGCCCGAGGCCGGCGGCGAATACCATCAGCGCCGCCCAGACCAGTTCCGGAATCGCCCGCAGTGCGTTCAGCAGCAGCCGCGCCAGGTTCGCCGCGGCCCAGCCGAAACGCCCGGAAGCGGGCAGCGCGAGCAGCAGGCCGAAGACGGCCGAGAGCAGCGTGCCCACGGCCGACATCGCCAGGGTTTCCAGTGCGCCCTTGCCGATCGCCCCGAGGTGCCCGGCGCTGAGGTCCGGGCTGAGGAAGCGCCTGGCATAGTCGCCCATGTGGCCGAGGTTCTCGCTGCCGGTCAGGGCGCCGAGATCGATGCGCAGGTAGGCGAACGCGGCAATCACTGCCGCCAGCAATGCCAGCAGCAGGCCGGCGTCGAGCAGACGCTTCATCCCAGCCTCCCGCGCAACAGGCGGCTGAGCAGGTCGGCCAGCAGCACCAGGACGAAGAAGGTCAGCAGGATGCTGGCGACCTCGCCGCCGGCGAACATGCGCAGCGAGAGGTCGATCTGCTGGCCGAGGCCGCCGGCGCCGACGAAACCCATCACCACCGAGGCGCGGATCGCGCATTCCCAACGGTAGACGCTGTAGGAGAGCATTTCCGCCGCGGCATTCGGCAGTACGCCATAGAGGAAGGCCGCCAGCCGGCCACTGCCGGCCTGCATCAGGGCGTGGGCCGGGCGCTGGTCCACCGACTCGAAGATTTCCGCATAGACCTTGCCGAGCATGCCGCTGTAGGTGATGGCGATGGCCAGAACGCCGGCCGTGGGGCCGAGGCCGACGGCGCGCACGAACAGCAGCGCCCAGACGATCTCCGGCACGCTGCGCAGGAAGATCAGCAGGCCGCGCACCGGCCAGCGCAGCAACTGCGCCCACCACAGCGGCTGGCCGCCGCGCACTGCGGCGGACAGCGACAGTGCGCGGCTGGCGATCAGGCTGGCGGGCAGCGCGATGAGCAGCGCCAGGGTCATCCCCGCGGTGGCGATGGCCAGGGTCTGCAGGGTGGCGTCGAGCAGGATCTGCAGAAACTCGGCATCCCGCGCCGGCGGCCAGAAACCGGCGAGGAAGCGGCCGACCTCGCTGCTGCCGGACTGCAGGAATACCCCGAGGTCCAGCTCGCTCAGGCGCACGCCCGGCCACAGCAGGGCAATGGCCAGCAACGCGATCAGCAGGCGCGGCAGGGCGGCGGGGTCGCGTTCGGCAGTCTTCAGCATCGGGGAATCTGTACGGCCGCCGCCCCGACGTGCGGCGGGGTCGGCGGGAGCAACTGCTCGTTGGCATAGAGGGCGTCGAGCAAACTTCGGTCGACCTCCGCGGCGGGGCGGTCGAAGACGATTCGTCCTTCGCGCAGGCCGATCACCCGGGGGAAGTGCGCCAGCGCCAGTTCCACCGTATGCAGGCTGGCGACCAGCGTCACGCCATGCTCGCCGGCATGCCGGCAGAGCACCGACAGCGTGTGATCGGCCAGCACCGGGTCCATCGCCGACACCGGTTCGTCGGCCAGCAGCAGTTCCGGCGCCTGGTACAGCACGCGGGCGATGCCGACGCGCTGTAGCTGGCCGCCGGACAGTTGCTGGCACTGGGCGAACAGTTTGTCCGCCAGATCCAGCTTCGCCAGTTGCCCGCGGGCGCCGGGAACGTCCAGCGGATAGAGCAGGTTGAGCAGGCTTTTGCCCACCCCCCACTGGCCGAGCTTGCCGGCCAGCACCGCGGTGACCACGCGCTGGCGCGGTGGCAGCGGCGGCGCCTGATGGATCAGGCCGATGCGTGCGCGCAGCTTCTGCCGCTGGCGGCCGGACAGCTGCCAGGGCTGCTGGCCGAGCACCTCGAGCCGGCCCGAACTGGGCGGCGTGGCGGTGCCCAGCAAGTTCAGCAGGCTCGACTTGCCGGCACCGGACGGGCCGATGATGGCGACCCGTTCGCCGGCTTCGATGTTCAGGTCCACGCCGCGCAGGGCGTGGCTGCCGTCGCGATGCTGCAGGCCGGCCTGGGTGAGGCGCAGGGTCATTTCAGCAGGTCGGCGGCGCGCGCGGCTTCCTCGATGCCCTTGTAGTTGTCCGGGCTGGTTTCGATGAAGCGGCTGGCCGCCTGCAGGTCGAGGATGGCCTTCTGCTCCGGGACGGCCGGGTCGAGGGCGAGGAACGCGGCCTTCAGCTTGGCGGTGATGGCCGGGTCGAGGCTGCCGCGCACGGTCCAGTTGTAGTCGTAGTAGCTGGGCGTGGTGGCGAAGACGTGCACCTTGCCGGTGTCGACCTTGCCGCTGTCCACCAGCTTCTGCCAGACGCTCGCATTGAGCACGCCGGCGTCGACCTTGCCGGCCTGGACCCAGGCGGCGGTGGCGTCATGCGCGCCGGAGTAGGCCACGCGGCTGAAGTAGGTTTCCGGCTTGATGCCGTCCTGCAGCATGAAGTAGCGCGGCATCAGGCTGCCGGAGGTGGACGAGATCGAGCCGAAGGCGAAGGTCTTGCCCTTGAGGTCGGCGAGGGATTTCACCGCCGGATCGGCGCTGATGAATTTGCTGGTGAACTGCGCATCCTGCTCGCGCTGCACCAGCGGAATGGCGTCCTTGGCTTTCAGGTGCACCTGCACGAAGGTGAAGCCGCCGAGCCAGGCCATGTCCAGGCGATCGGTGGCGAGCGCCTCGACCACCGCCGGATAGTCGGCGACGGGGACGAACTCGACCTTCATGCCGATCTGCTTCTCCAGGTATTCGCCCAGCGGCTTGAACTTGCGCAGCAGTTCGGTGGGGGCTTCGTCCGGAATCGCGCTGACGCGCAGCACGTCGGCGGCGCTGGCGAGGGTGGCGGACAGGCAAAAGGCAAAGCCGGCGGCGAGCGCGAGGGAGCGCTTGAGCATGGGAGTTCTCCGGTTCAATAGCGGAAAAAACGGAATGGGCGACGCCTGGTCGGGCGTTCGCAGCTTGTATTCGGGCGGCGCGAGTATAGAGGAGGCGAGGGGCACGGGTCAGCTTTGCTAGAATCCGCCGCCACAGTCCCGAGGTAACCCCGATGAGCGAGCCGATTCGTCTGACCCAGTACAGCCACGGCGCCGGCTGCGGCTGCAAGATTTCTCCCAAGGTCCTGGAAGTGATCCTCGCCGGCAGCGGCGCGCAAAACCTCGACCCGAAACTCTGGGTCGGCAACGCGTCGCGCGACGACGCGGCGGTCTACGCGCTGGACGAGGAGCGCGGCGTGGTTTCCACCACCGACTTCTTCATGCCGATCGTCGACGATCCGTTCGACTTCGGCCGCATCGCCGCGACCAACGCCATCAGCGACATCTACGCCATGGGCGGCGATCCGCTGATGGCCATCGCCATCCTCGGCTGGCCGGTCAACCTGCTGCCCGCGGAAGTGGCGCGCGAGGTGATCCGCGGCGGCCGCGCGGTGTGCGACGCCGCCGGAATTCCCCTGGCCGGCGGGCACTCCATCGATGCGCCCGAGCCGATCTTCGGCCTCGCCGTCACCGGCGTGGTGGACAAGCGCCACATGAAGCGCAACGACACCGCCCGCGTCGGCAGCCGCCTCTACCTGACCAAGCCGCTGGGCATCGGCATCCTCACCACCGCGGAGAAGAAGGCCAGGCTGCGTGCCGAGGACGTCGGCCTGGCGCGTGACTGGATGTGCACGCTGAACAAGCCAGGCAGCCGCTTCGGCAAGCTGACCGGAGTCACCGCGATGACCGACGTCACCGGCTTCGGCCTGCTCGGTCACCTGGTGGAGATGGCCGACGGCAGCGGGCTCAGCGCGCGCCTGGAGTACGCCCGGGTCCCGCGGCTACCCGGCGTCGAGCACTACCTCGCCGAAGGCTGCGTGCCCGGCGGCACCCTGCGCAACTACGAAAGCTACGGCGAGCGCATCGGCGCGCTCAGCGAGGAGCAGCAGCACCTGCTCTGCGACCCGCAGACCAGCGGCGGCCTGCTGGTGGCGGTGAGCGTCGAGGGGGAAGCGGAGTTCCTCGCCGTTGCCGCCGAACTCGGGCTGGACCTGGCGCCGATCGGCGAGCTGGTCGAGCGACAGCGTTACGCGGTCGAGGTCTGCTGATGCGAGACAACAGCGCCGACTACCGCGAAATCTTCCTCAGCGACCTGCCGATGATGGACGCCCGCGCACCGGTCGAATTCGACAAGGGCGCCTTCCCTGGCGCCGTCAACCTGCCGCTGATGACCGATACCGAGCGCCAGCGCGTCGGCACCTGCTACAAGCAGCACGGCCAGCAGGCCGCCATCGAGCTGGGCCACCAGCTGGTTTCCGGCGCCACCAAGGCCGAGCGCATCGCCCGTTGGGCGGCGTTCGCCCAGGCCAACCCGCAGGGCTACCTGTACTGTTTCCGCGGAGGGTTGCGCTCGCAGATCGTCCAGCAGTGGCTGCAGAGCGAGGCGGGCATCACCTATCCGCGGGTGGTCGGCGGCTACAAGGCGATGCGTACCTTTCTCCTCGAAACCACCCGCGAGGCGCTGGAGCAGTGCGCGTTCGTCGTCGTCGGCGGGCTGACCGGAACCGGCAAGACCGACGTCATCGCCCGGCTGGACAACAGCCTCGATCTAGAGGGCCACGCGAACCACCGTGGCTCCAGCTTCGGCAAGCGCGCCACCGGGCAGCCGTCGAACATCGATTTCGAGAACCGCCTGGCCGTCGACCTGCTGAAGAAGCGCGCCGCCGGCATCGAGCAGTTCGTGGTCGAGGACGAGGGGCGGATGATCGGTCGCTGCGCGCTGCCGCTGGAACTGCACCAGGGCATGCAGGGGTTCCCGCTGGTCTGGCTGGAGGATGCGTTCGACGACCGGGTGGAGCGCATCCTGCGCGATTACGTGGTCGATCTGTGCGCCGAATTCGTCGACCTTCAGGGCGAGGCCGGCTTCGAGCAGTATGCCGAACGGCTGCTGGAGAGCCTGGGCAACATCCACAAGCGCCTCGGCGGCGAGCGCTACCAGCGCTTGCTGGCGATCATGCAGGAGGCGCTCGACGAGCAGCGCCGCAGCGGCGCGGTGGACCTGCACCGCGGCTGGATCGAGGGGCTTCTGCGCGAGTATTACGATCCGATGTACGCCTTCCAGCGCGAGAGCAAGGCCGAGCGCATCGAATTCGCCGGCAAGCAGGACGAACTGGTGGACTACCTGCGCGAACGCGCGCTGCGCAGCCGTCGCTGAGCGGCGGGGCGGGTCAGGCGCCGGGCCGGCCGGAACCCAGCACTGTCTGCTCGACGAAGGTGTTGCTGGCGATCGCGCCCGGCGGCGATTCGGCGTTGACCTCGAGCGGTATGGCCGCCGGCAGGATTTCCACCGGCGTTTCCTGGAATTCGGCCACGGGCAGGGCTTTCCAGCGGTACTCGGCGACGAGAATGAGCAGCGTCAGCGTCAGTTCGCAGAGGACCACGATGACCGCGGGCGCGATCAGCCCGAAGACGGGGATGAAGACCCAGTTCAGGCCGACGCTGAGCAGCCCGCAGAACACCCGCATCTTGACGAAGATCGCGTAGCGCTCCTTGGCCACCCAGTACATCTCGAACACCACGTTGACCAGCCGGAAGATGAAGAAGCAGGCCATGATCTTGAGGATCAGCGAGGCCTCTTCGTAGGTGTCCGGATAGAACAGGTGGAACAGGAACAGGGCGAAGATCTGGTACGCGGCGAACATCGCCAGCGAAAGGCCGAAGGCGAGCAGGATGAACTTGCGCTGGCCGAGTTCGTTGTAGCCGCGGGAGATGCGCGGCATGTACAGCGACCAGAAGGCGGTGACGGCGATCTGGCCGATGGCAATGAACGAGGTGGCGGCGGCGTACACCGCCAGGTGCTCGGCGTCGAGCAGGGCCTCGATAAGAATCCGGTCCGCGCCGAAGTAGAGGAAGAAGGCGAAGAAGGAAATGGTGAACGGCAGCCAGGAGCGCCACAGCGTCAGCATCTTGCCCAGCGTGGCGAAGACCTGGGTATTGGCGGCGAAGAAACCCGGCTCGCGGATGCAGCGCAGGTAGAACCAGGCCAGGTAGGACAGCATCGCCACGCTCGCGCCGAGCGCCACGGACAGGACCAGGTTGTCGGTGAGCAGGAAGACGCCGATCTTCACCGCGAAGGGCAGCGATTTGAAGAGCGAGTCCAGCGAGGAGAAACGCACCAGCCGGTCCTGGCGCTGGTAGTGAAAGAACAGGCAGCGCTGCAGGACGGCGAAGGCCAGCGCCTCGGGCAGGAAGCAGATCAGCAGGTAGTAGGACGCATTGGTGCCGCCGACCTGGCCCAGGTAGAACATCGTGGCCATGACCAGAATCAGGTAGCCCACGGTCGCCGGCAGGAAAAGGTTCTCGCCGCTGGAAAGGCCCTTGGCGATGGCGCCCTTGCTCAGCAGGTAATCGCGCAGGCCGAAATCCGAGAAGCCGACCACCACCGACACCAGCACCATGCTCAGCGCCAGCGAGCCGTATTCCTCCAGCGAAGAATGCTTGGCCACGAGGATCAGGAAGAGGAAGTTCAGCAGCGGTTGCAGGACCATGGGCACGAAAACGAACGCGATCTTGGTGATCTCGCTATCAGACTTTTTCATACCAGCCCCATCCTTTGTGCATTTTTATCCCCGGACTGCATGTCGTGCGTAACACCCGTATCCCGCGACGGAAATTGACCCGGTTTCTCGCAATAACGTTCGGCGGTTTTGAAAATATGCCTGCGGCCCATGCTGGCGATCGCCCGGACCGAGGAATAGGCGTAGGGGCGCCTGCGGCGTTGCGGATCGAGCAGATACCCATGGCCATCCACCCCCTACCACGAACGGCCCGTTGCTGGCGGGAGCACGGGCTGACGAGGCATTCAGTTAAGTCTGGACCGAAGACGCAGATGGCGTTCGGGGTTCCTGCCAGAAAAGGTCGGACGTGCCGCGAACAGGGACAGCTGCGAGCCAGAGCATGCGCCGTTTCCCGGTAACGGCCAACTGCCACCTATCGGCTCGGACGGGCGGCTGCAGGCACCGTGGTTGGCGGCCTGCGGGGCGTTGGCGCGCGACCCGGCCGAGCGCGAAAAGCGGCTTGTGTGGCCTGGTCGCGCCTTTCAGGCTGGGATCTGCTGAGGGCCGTGGTGGCTTGCCCGCGGCTGGATGCCTCGCGTCGGGCGACTAGTCCGGTTCGATGCCATCCGCCAGGCCGTCGGCCGAGGAGGCGTCTGCCACCGCGCGCTGCAACGCCTGCAGTTCATCCGCGCGCAGTGCGCGGTAGGCACCTTCGGCCAGCGCAGGGTCCAGCTGCAGCGGCCCGATGCTCTGCCGGTGCAGGCGCAGCACGGGGTTCTGGAAGTGACCGAACATGCGCTTGACCTGGTGATAACGACCCTCGACCAGTGTCAGCAGCGCGTGATGACTGTCGAGAATCCGCAGCCGGGCGGGGCGGGTGGTGAGGTCCTCGAAGCGAAAATACAGGCCGCGGGCGAACGCCTCGACGTATTCCTCAAGGATCGGCTCGCCGGTCTCGACACGGTAGACCTTGGGCAGGTGCGTCTGCGGCTGGGTCAGTCGTCTCGACCACTGGCCGTCATTGGTGATCAGCAGCAGCCCGGTGGTGTTCAGGTCGAGGCGCCCGGCCAGGTGCAGCTCGTGCTTGTCCGGCTCGTCCAGCAGGTCGAGGACCGTGGGATGTTCGTCATGCTCGGTGGCGCTGACCCAGCCGGCCGGCTTGTGCAGCATGAAGTAGCGCGCCGGCTTGCCGGCCTGCAACAGCTGATCGCCCAGCTCGATGCGGCTGAACACGCGCACTTCGTGGCGGCCGTCGGTAACCGGCTCGCCGTCGACCCGTATACGTCGCTCCGCCAGCAGGCGCCGGGTCTGCTGGCGGTTTAGCTGCGGCAGGTTGGCGAGAAAACGATCCAGACGCACGCGTCAGCTCGGCTCGTCGAGCGCGGCGCAGTTCGGGCACAGGCAGGCCTTGTCGCGTGCCTCCTCCGGCAGGCGCGCGAGGGCGCCTGGCGAAACCGGCGTAGAGAAGCACCAGCAGGGCAGCTCGCGGGTCGCCGGGTCGCTCTGCGCGCAGCGGTTGGCATGCCCGCACAGCGGGCAGCGGGCGGGATCGACGGAGGACGCGGCGCGAGCGCCGGAATCGGTGGGCAGCGGCATGGACGGCGGGCCTGGATGAACGCGCCGCCATGCTAGCGTGGCGCCGCCGGGGCGTCACGCGCAGGGCGGTGCATGGTCGCGCCGGAGTCAGCGGCTCTTCATGTAGGCGCGCCAGCCGCCGAACGAGGTGATGTCGGTGGCGCCTTGCAGGCCATAGGGTTCGCAGATGAAACCGGTTTCCCAGCTGCCGTCGGCCAGTTGCACCTTGCCCAGGCCGAGCGGCGCGGGAATGCCGGTGAGGAAGGAGCCCAACTCGGCGCTCGGCAGCTCCCAGACTTCCACTTCGATGGCCACGCCGCCTTCGGCGACCCGCACCATGCCCGGACGGAACGGCGGGCCGCCGGCCAGTGCGTAGAGCTGGTAGTCCGGCGAGCTGTGGGTGGCCTGCAGCAGCCGGCCGCCACGCTTGCGCAGCTGCCAGTTCAGCGGCAGGCCGTCCAGGTGCGCGCCGCAGACCACCACGCGGGCCCTGTCGTTGCGTGCCGGTGTGGCCGGAGCGACGGCGTCCAGCGCCCATCCACCCACCAGCGGCAGGCCGCGTTGGCCCTGCAGTGCGTCGGCGATGCCGAGCAGGTACTGGTCGGTGAAGGCGCGGCCGAACAGCGTCACGCCCCACGGCAAACCGTTGGCCATGAAGGCGCTCGGCACGGCGACGGCGGCGTAGTCCAGCAGGTTCATGAAGTTGGTGTAGTAGCCGAGATCGGAATTGCGCGCGACCGGTTCGGCGTGCAGTTCGTCCAGCGTCACCGGGCGCGGAATGCTCGGCGTCAGCACGCAATCCAGATTCTCGAGCGCCTTGTCGCAGATCGCCTTGAGCTCCTGCAGGCGGTACTGCGCGCGGAACAGTTCGACCGCCGTGGCGCCTGGCGCCTTGGCCAGCACCGCGCGGATCACCGGCAGCACGGCTTCCGGGTCCTTCGCCATCAGTTCGCCGGCGACGCTGTAGCGCTCGGCGACCCACGGGCCTTCGTAGAGCAGGCGTGCGGCTTCGAGGAAGGGCGCGAAGTCCAGCGCCACCGGGGTGCCGCCGAGGGCTTCCAGGCTGGCGACGGCCTCGGCGAACAGCGCCGGGCTTTCCGCGCAGCCGAGGAACTCCAGTTGGGTCGGCACGCCGAAGCGGAACGGCCGAGGCTTGCCGAAGGCGCTGCCGTCGTTCCACAGCGGGTTGGCGCGGCTGTAGGCGTCGCGCGGGTCGAGGGCGGCGGTCAGGGCGAGCAGCTGGCTGGCTTCGCGGGCGCTGGCGGTGAAGAAGCTGACCACGTCCAGGGTGCGGCAGGCCGGCACCACGCCGGCGGTGGACACCAGGCCCTTGGTCGCCTTCAGCCCGACCAGGTTGTTCAGCGCCGCCGGCACGCGGCCGGAACCGGCGGTGTCGGTGCCCAGCGAGAAGCTCGCCACGCCCAGCGCCACGGCCAGGGATGAGCCGGCGCTGGAGCCGCCCGACGGGTAGTCCGGGTGCACGCTGTTGCGGCATTCGCCGTAGGGCGAGCGGGTGCCGTTGAGGCCGGTGGCGAACTGGTCGAGGTTGGTCTTGCCGATCGGCACCGCGCCGAGGGCGATCAGCTGCTCTACCAGCGTCGCCGAGCGCTCCGCCGTGTAGGCGAAGGCCGGGCAGGCGGCGGTGGTGGGAATGCCGGCCAGGTCGATGTTGTCCTTCAGTGCGAAGGGCACGCCGAACAGCGGCAGGCTGTCGGGGGCCTTGCCGTCCAGCGCGGCGAGGTAGGGCTCCAGTTCTTCCACGCTGAGCAGGTGGATGAACAGGTTGAATTCCGGGTTCAGCGCGGCGGCTTTTTCGCGCAGGGCGAGGATCAGCTGGCGCGGCTTCAGGCGGCCTTCGGCATAGGCGGTTTTCAGGGCGCCGAGGCGCAGGTCGAATTGGTGGGTCATCGCAGTTCCCTCGTAGGGTGCGCCGTGCGCACCGCAGGTTCGGTTGGTGCGCGCGGCGCACCCTACGGCGCCGCGCGTCTGTGAGTTTCGGGGCGGAGGGTGTGTTCCCAGCCGCCTCCCGGATCGGTTTCAGGCCTCTTCGAGCACCACCACGCGCTGCCCGGCGCGTACCGGCGAGCCGGGTTGCACGCGGACTTCGCGGACCACGCCATCGCGTGGGGCGGTGAGCGGGATTTCCATCTTCATCGACTCGAGGATCACCAGCACGTCGCCGGCTTTCACCGCGCTTCCTTCCTCGACCTGCACCTGCCAGAGGTTGCCGGCGATGTGGCTGTCGATGCTGTGCAGGCCGGTCGCGAGCGGGGCGTCGTCGCCCAGCTCGGCGACCACTTCTTCGCTTTCGTAATGGGCCTGGCCGGAGGCGATCCAGCGCTGGCGTTCGGCGTCGAAGGCGGCGCGTTGCCGGGTGCGGAAGGCGTCGATGCCCTCGGCTTCCTCGGTGAGGAAGCCCTGGTAATCGGCCAGGGCCAGCTCGCTGTCCTCGATGCGCAGGTCGAAGCGCCCGAGCGGGAAATCGCGGCGGATCTGCAGCAGCTCTTCGGCGCCCACCGGGTAGAAGCGGATCTGGTCGAAGAAGCGCAGCAGCCAGGGTTTACCGTGGAAGGCGCCGACTTCGCGGTAGCGGTTCCACATCTGCAGGGTGCGGCCGACGAACTGGTAACCGCCGGGGCCTTCCATGCCGTACACGCACAGGTAGGCGCCGCCGATGCCGACCGAGTTCTCGGCGGTCCAGGTGCGCGCCGGGTTGTACTTGGTGGTGACCAGGCGGTGGCGCGGGTCCAGCGGCGTGGCCACCGGCGCGCCGAGGTAGACGTCGCCCAGGCCCATCACCAGGTAGCTGGCGTCGAACACGGTGCGGTACACCTCGTCGAGGTTCGGCAGATCGTTGATCCGGCGGATGAACTCCAGGTTGCTCGGGCACCAGGGCGCGTCCTTGCGCACCGTGGTCATGTACTTGTCGATGGCCAGCTGGCAGGCCGGATCGTCCCAGGACAGCGGCAGGTGGACGATGCGCGACGGCACCTTGAGGTCACGGGTGTTGCACACCGCGTCCCACTCGCCGATCACCACCGCCAGCAGGTTCGCCAGCGACAGGGTTTCCGGCTGGTAGTGCACCTGCAGCGAGCGGATGCCGGGGGTAAGGTCGATCACTCCCTTCAGGCTCTTCGCTTCCAGCGCCTGCATCAGCGCATGGCCGCGGAAGCGCAGCACCAGGTCCAGTTCCGGCTGGCCGATTTCCAGCAGCAGGTGGGTGTCGCCGGAGAGGCGGGCGACCAGGCGGGTGTCGGCTTGGCCGATATCGAGGACGATGGGGGAAGCCAACATTGAACGGCTCCCTCTCCCATTTATGGGAGAGGTTTGGGGAGAGGGGCTTTGGGCGCTTTCAAGAACCCTCTCCCCCGGCCCCTCTCCCGCAAGCGGGAGAGGGGAGACTAGCGCGAGTTCGCTGACCTCTGTATCGCGTGCTTTGGCCAACTCCCGCGCCGTGGCGATATCCACCGGCACGAAGCGCAGCCTGTCGCCGGCCTTGAGCTGGCCGAGCTGCCAGAGATCGGCCTCGATGATGGTCACCGGGCAGACGAAGCCGCCCAGGCTCGGGCCGTCCGGGCCGAGGATCACCGGCATGTCGCCGGTGAAGTCCACCGCGCCGATGGCATAGGGGTTGTCGTGGATGTTCGACGGATGCAGGCCGGCTTCGCCGCCGCTGTCGCGCACCCATTCCGGTTTCGGGCCGATCAGGCGCACGCCGGTGCGGCTGGAGTTGAAATGCACTTCCCAATGGGTGGCGAGGAAGGTGTCGATGTAGGCCGCAGTGAAGTATTCCGGCGCGCCATGCGGGCCGTAGATCACGCGGATTTCGCGCACGGCGGGCAAGGCGGGGCACAGTTCGGCAGGCAGTTGCGCGCCGTTGCTCGTATCGCCGAGAGGTGGAATGTGCAGCACGTCGCCGGCGCGCAGGGCGCGGCCCGCGTGACCGCCGAACTGGCCGAGGGTGAAGGTGCTTTTACTGCCCAGGTATTCCGGCACCTGCAGCCCGCCACGCAGGGTGAGGTACGCGCGAGCGCCGCTGCCGGCGAGGGTGCCGAGGCTCAGCGTGCTGCCGGCCTCGATCAGCAGCGCGGTGTTCATCGGGCGTTCGACGCCATCCACGCTCAGCGGGATCGGCGCGCCGGTCACCGCCACCACGGCGTCGGTGTTGAAGCGCAGCAGCGGGCCGCTCATGGTGATTTCCAGGCCGGCGGCGCCTTCGTCGTTGCCCAGCAGGCGATTGCCCAGGCGCAGCGCGCGGTCGTCCATCGGCCCCGACGGCGGCACGCCGACCGCCCAGTAGCCGAGGCGGCCGGGGAAATCCTGCACGGTGGTCTGGGTGCCGGCGGAGAGCACCTCGAAGGTGTTGGCCCGGTAGACCAGGTTTTCCAGGCAGCGGGTCCAGGGCGAGCCGCTGGCGAAGGGCACGTCTTCGATGATCTGCCGCAGGTAGCCGCGGTTGGACTCCACGCCGTACAGCAGGGTGTCGGCCAGCGCCCGGTCGAGCCCGGCGCGGGCGGCCTCGCGGGTCGGCGCCCAGGCGATGAGCTTGGCGATCATCGGGTCGAAGTAGGGTGGAATCTCGCAACCGGCCTCGACCCAGGTGTCGATGCGCAGGGCCTTGCCGTCGGCCTTGGGGAAGTCCACGGCGGTGAGCAGACCCGGGCTGGGCTGGAAGTCGCGGCCCGGATCTTCGGCATACAGGCGCGCCTGGATGGCGTGGCCGCCGGGTTTCAGGTGCTTCGTCAGTTCGCCCAGCGGCGCCAGGTCGCCGGCCGCCAGCTCGATCATCCAGCGCACCAGGTCGACGCCCCAGACCTGTTCGGTGACGCCATGCTCGACCTGCAGGCGGGTGTTCACTTCGAGGAAGTAGAAGCGCTCGGCCTCGCTGTCGTAGACGAACTCCACGGTGCCGGCGCTGCGGTAGCTGACCGCCTTGGCCAGCTTGATCGCCGCCGCGCACAACTCGTCGGCCATACCGGCCGGCAGGTTCGGTGCCGGGGTCTCTTCCAGCACCTTCTGGTTGCGCCGCTGCACCGAGCAGTCGCGCACGCCGAGGGCGACGACCTCGCCCTGGCCGTCGCCGAACACCTGCACTTCCAGATGGCGGGCACGCTGGATGTATTTCTCGATGAATACGCCCGAGTCGCTGAAGTTGTTCTGCCCGAGGCGCTTGACCGCGTCGAACGCATCGGCCAGCTCTTGGGCCGAGCGGCACACGCGCATGCCGATGCCGCCGCCGCCGGCCGTGCTTTTCAGCATCACCGGGTAGCCGACCTGTTCGCCGGCGCTGAGCGCGGCGTCGAGGTTTTCCAGCAGCTCGGTGCCTTCGAGCATCGGCACGCCGTGCTGCCTGGCCAGCGCGCGGGCGGTGTGCTTGAGGCCGAACACGCGCAGCTGTTCGGGCGTCGGCCCGACGAAGGCGATGCCGGCGGCCTCGCAGGCTTCGGCGAACGCCGCGTTTTCGGAAAGGAAGCCGTAGCCGGGATGGATCGCCTGGGCGCCGCTGCGTTTGGCGATGTCGAGCAGCTTGGCGACGTCCAGATAGGTGCCAGCGGCGGGGCCTTCACCGAGGCTGAAGGCTTCGTCGGCCTGACTGATGTGCAGGCTGGCGGCGTCGGCTTCCGAGTACACGGCGACGCCGCGCACCTGCAGCGTGCGCAGGGTTCGCAGGATGCGGCAGGCGATCGCGCCGCGGTTGGCGATCAGCAGCGTGCTGAACATGAGGTGTTCCCCATGAAGGGGCGGGGCGTCCCGCCGCTATTCGGTTGACACCACGGTCGTCCGTGGTGGGTGGTATCTCTGTGTTTCCTCATCCCTTTCGGACGGTGAGGGCGTTGCGTATTCGGAGGCTGGGTCGGGCGAAGCGATACCCATCAGGACCGGCGTTGGAAAGCGATGGGTATCGCGGGCTCAACCCATCCTCCGGTTGCCCTTTCGGGACGTTGCGTCACTCCCAGACCAGCAGCTCGGCCGCCGTGGGGTTCCAGCCGTTGCACGGGTTGTTCAGCTGCGGGCAGTTGGAGATCAGCACGATCACGTCCATCTCGGCGCGCAGTTCGACGTATTTGCCCGGTGCGGAGATGCCGTCCTCGAAGGTCAGCCCGCCTTCCGGGGTCACCGGGACGTTCATGAAGAAGTTGATGTTCGGCGCGATGTCCGGCTTGCTCAGGCGGCCGTCGTGCAGGCTGGCGCGCAGGAAGTTGTCGCGGCAGCTGTGCATGTAGCGCTTGTCGAGGGCGTAGCGCACGGTGTTGCTCTCCTGCGCGCAGGCGCCGCCGAGGGTGTCGTGGCGGCCGCAGGTGTCGGCGACGATGGTCAGCATCGGGTTGCCGAGGTTGGACCAGAGCACCGTGCCGGTGGTGAGGTAGACGCGGTTCTGCTTGCGCAGGGTGCGCTGGGCGTCGTAGCGCTCGCGCGGGTTGCGTGCGCTGAAGAACAGCGTGTCGACCGCCTGGTTGCCCTCTAGGTCATGGATGCGCAGGGTCTGCCCGGCTTTCAGCTCGGTCAGGCTCGGTTCGCCCGCCGGGATGTAGGTGCGGGTGGCGGCGTCGGAATGTTTTTCGCTGGTGGTCAGGGACATGGCGGCAGCCCTCAGAGGTACAGACGTTCGGTGTTGTGGAAGCCGCGGCCGTTTTCCGGGCGCGACGTGCGGCAGAGCACGCTGATGCCATCGCTGGCGACCTGGCTCCAGCTCAGCTGGACCGGTTTGGGCGCGTACTCGGGGTTCGGGTCCATCGGATGCTGCAGGGCGGTGAGCACCACCAGGCAGTCCATCGGCGCGTACAGCTCGATGTAATCGCCGGCCTTGGAGTTCTCCGCCTCGAAATGGAAGTAGCCCTCGGCGTCGACGCTGACCTTGCTGAACAGGTTGAGCACCATCAGCAGGTCGGCCAGGCCGAGGTTCCACTTGCCCATTTCCACCAGCAGGTTGTCCACACCGTTGCGGAAGAAACCGTTGCGCAGTTCCTGGTAACGGCCTTCGCCGTACTTCTCCTTCACCTCGGCGGCGTTGAGCAGGCCGCCGAAGCTGTCGTGCCAGCCGCAGGTGTCGGCGGTGATCGCCGCCAGCACGCGGCCCATGTCCGAATACAGGCAGTGACCGGTGGTCAGTTTGGCGGTGTGCTGGCACTTGAGGGTGTCCGGCAGGTTCAGCCGTTCGCTTTTCTCGGTGGCGTTTAGCAGCATCAGGCTGACGTTGGCGCCGCCTTCGAGATCGGTGATGCGCAGCAGCTGGCCGCGCTTGAGCACGAAGGAGGTGTGGCCGCCGCCCGGAACGGTTTCCTGGTAGAGGGCGGGACGCAGGGGCAAGCTCGAAGTCATGGCGATTACCTCGGGATCAGGGCCGCGGCTGAAGCGCCGGGCGACGTGACCACTGCAGCCAGCGACACCGGTTCGCGGCGGCGGCTGAGCGGGATGTTGTAGGTGATGCGTGCGCCATAGGCGCCCGGTTCGTGCGGATCGACGCGCAGCTTGTCGAAGACCAGCACGCGGCTGGCCAGGCTGAAGCCTTCGTTGAGGTCGTGGGTGACCATGAACACGGTCAGCCGGGTTTCCTGCCAGAGCTCGCGCAACAGCGCGTGCATGTCCTTGCGGATGCCCGGGTCGAGCGCGCCGAAGGGTTCGTCGAGGAGCAGCACGCGCGGCTTCATGATCAGCGCCTGGGCGATCGCCAGGCGCTGCTGCATGCCGCCGGAGAGCTGCGCCGGGTACTTCTGCAGCGCATGCCCGAGGCCGACGCGCTGCAACAGCTGGCGCGCTTGTTCGCGGGCTTCGGCCTTGGCGCTGCCGAGCAGGCGACCGAGCAGCGGCGCGCGCGGCAGTTCCAGGCCGAGGGCGACGTTGTCCAGCACCGACAGGTGCGGGAACACCGAGTAGCGCTGGAAGACCACGCCGCGGCTGCTGTCCGGCTCATCCGCCAGGGGCTTGCCGTCGAGGAGGATTTCGCCGCGCGAGGGCCGTTCCTGGCCGAGCAGCATGCGCAGGAAGGTCGACTTCCCGCAGCCGGAGGCGCCGACCAGGGAGCAGAACTCGCCTTCCTTGATGGTCAGGTTGATGCGTTCGAGCACGGTCTGGTCGCCGTACTGCTTCCACAGATTGCGTACTTCGATCATGCCCGGCCCCCTTCGTACCAGGGAAAGGCCAGTCGGGTGAGGTGCTTGAGGCCGAGGTCCATCAGCCAGGCGAGCAGGGTGATCCAGGCGACATAGGGCAGGATCACGTCCATCGCCAGGTAGCGGCGCACCAGGAAGATCCGGTAGCCGAGGCCATCGGTGGAGGCGATCGCCTCGGCCGCGATGAGGAACAGCCAGGCCGAGCCGAGCGCCAGGCGCAAGGCGATCAGCAGACGCGGCAGCAACTGCGGCAGGATCACCCGGAGGATCAGCGTCCAGGTGGTGGCGCCCAGGGTCTGGGCCTTGACCAGCAGCTCGCCGGGGATCTCGCGGGCGCGCTGTTCGAGGTCGCGGGCCAGTACCGGGGCGACGCCGATCACGATCAGCATCACCTTGGACAATTCCCCGAGGCCGAAGACGATGAACAGGATCGGCAGGATCGCCAGCGGCGGCACCATCGACAGCACGCCGATCAGCGGCGACAGCGGTGCGCCGAACAGCGGCAGGCTACCGGCGGCGATGCCCAGGCACAGACCGACCAGCGCGGCGATGCCCAGGCCCATGCCGAGGCGTTGCAGGCTGGACAGGGTATCGCCCCAGAACAGGTAGTCGCCGGAGCGCTTGTCCGCTTCGAAAGCCAGCCGGTGGACGGCATCGACCATCTGCGCGGCGCTGGGCAGCAGCTTGTCGTTGGGGTTTTCCGCGAGCCTGTCCGCCGAGCCGATGAAGTACACCAGCAACACCAGGGCGAACGGCATGAGCACCAGGAGCAGCCGGCTGGGCCGATCGGGGTAGCGGTTGATCAGGCGCATGGGCGTGTCCTCGTGCGGGAAGCGGGGCGTCGTCGGGCGGGCGCGTGCATCAGCGCCTGCCGCCGTGGGTGGCGGAACGCAGCGTGAGGTGAGCCGGGGCGCCCGGGTGCCGGGCAACGAGGAAGGCGATTGAGCGGGGATCGTGCATGTAACCTCCAGTTCGTTTCGGGGCCGGCAGGAGCTGCGCGATCTATCCCCTCAGCGTTGAGGGGCGCGCGTTCTCCCGGGCTTTTATCCCGCCGTGTAACCTCGACTGGAGGTCGCCAACTCTCGGACCAGACACTCGTCGCACCCCGAAGGTGGCGAGCCGGAACCCTAGTCGGCTATTTGCAAATTATGGTGCCGTACCCGGTGTCCTGGGCAGCTCCTGCACGCCAAGGCCAAAGCGAATGACGTGCCAACCTGGGGGCGATCCGCACGGGCTGGGCGTTTCGCCGGGTTTCCGCACAGAGGGCAGGCTGCCATTCGTGCTCCCTAACGGTGCGCGACATAACTGGAAATCAAGATTTTGCGCCGTCACACAGCAAAATCGCCGATTCGTTGTCCAACCTGGCAGGGAGTGAATCCCGGGTGTCGACGCCCGTCGACGCTTTCCCAGAACCGCCCGCGAACGCCGCCCCCGTGGTTCGTGAGCAGGTTCTCCAGCGGTCGCAGGAGGCCGCCCATGTCACTCAAAGCATTGCTGTTCGCCGTGATTGGTCTTTCGCTGGTCGGCTGCGCCTCGCCCTATGCCGATGCCGATGGCGTGCGTATCTACAGTGGCGGTGGTTACGGCGGCTACAACGTGCAGCGTTACGACTCCTACGAGTACTACCGGGCCACTCCCATCGAGCGTCGCTGGAACGATGGCCGCTATTACTACCGCGAGGATTTCCGCAACGATAATTACCGCTATCGTCAGGCACCGCCGCGCCACGATTACCGCCGTCCGCCACCGCCGCCGCGCTATTACCAGCCGAAGCGTCACTACGGTCCGCCTGGCTACGGCGGGCCGCGTCCGCACGGGCGCCCGCAGGGTGGGGCGATCCATGGCATGCCGCGCCGCTGACGGCGGCTTCGCCAGGTCGCGGGCGCAGCGGCGGCGCCCGCCTGCCGCAGTGAGCAGTGCTCGCCGTGATTCTAGAGTGCCATTGTCTTTTCACCCGCCAGCCCGCACCATTCCTCCCCCATGAAGGCGTTCGCCCAGCGGCCATTGGTCGCTTGGCGAGCCAGCGTCACTTTTTCGGGAATCCAGGCTGTGTTCAAAGGCTCCGTCAGGTTCTGCGCATGGCGTCGGCGCTGTTCGCTGACGGCGCTGCTGTGCCTGCTGATGGGCGTGCTGATCGGTTCGCTGCAGGCGGACTGGAATTTCTCCCTGATCACCGAACGCGCCGAGTCGCTGTACGGTCCGCTGGGTGCCGGGCGCGGACGGATCAACGCCTGGCAGCGTCTGCTCGAAGCCGAGGCCGGCAAGCCGGTGGATGAGCAGATGCGCGAAGTGAACGACTTCTTCAACCGGTCGCTGGAGTTCACCGACGACCGCTCGCTGTGGAACACCGAGGATTACTGGGCAACGCCGGTCGAGGCGTTGCGGGTCGGGGGCGGCGATTGCGAGGATTTCGCCATCGCCAAGTACATGAGCCTGCGTCACCTGGGGATTCCCAGCGAGAAGCTGCGCATCACCTACGTCAAGGCGTTGAAGCTGAATCAGGCACACATGGTGCTGACTTATTACGAAACCCCCGAAGCGGTGCCACTGGTGCTGGACAACCTGATCGACAGCATTCGGCCGGCGAGTCAACGCAAGGACCTGCTGCCGGTCTATGCCTTCAACGCCGACGGTCTCTGGTTGCAGGGCTCCGCGGGCAACAAACGTGTCGGCGACGCCAAACGGCTGTCGCGCTGGCAGGACCTGCTGAAGAAGATGGAAGCCGAGGGTTTCCCCACGGACTTGCCCCAATAGGAGAAACGATGTCCCTGTTCAAACAGCTCTTGCTTGCCATCTGCCTGTTCCTGGTCGTGGCGTTCAGCGGAAGTTTCCTGGTTGGCCTGGAAAGCTCTCGCGAGCAGTACGTCAACCAGCTGCGTTCCCACGCGCAGGACGCCGCGACGGCTCTTGGCCTGTCGCTGACGCCGAACATCGATGATCCGGCAATGGTCGAGCTGATGGTCAGCTCCATCTTCGACAGTGGCTACTACGAGAGCATCCGCGTGGTCGACCTGGCCAGCGGCAATGTGATCGTCGAACGCAGCGGCACGCCGGACGTGCCCTCGGTGCCCGCCTGGTTCGTCAAGCTGATCGGCCTCGAACCGGCCGGTGGCGATGCCATCGTCAGCCGCGGCTGGGAGCAGGCGGCGCGGGTCGAGGTGGTCAGCCATCCGATGTTCGCCGTCGCCCGGCTGTGGCGCAACGCCCTCGGCAGCCTGGCCTGGCTGGCGGTTTGCGGCGTCGTCAGTTGCCTGCTCGGCGCGTTTCTCCTGCGCCGTCAGCTGCGCCCGCTCGACTACATGGTCGAGCAGTCCCACGCCATCGCCCGTCGCGAATTTCTCAGCCTGCCGAACCTGCCGCGCACGCCGGAGCTGCGCCGCGTCGTGCAGGCCATGAACCAGATGGTCGAGAAGCTCAAGACGCTGTTCCAGGAGCAGGCGCTGCGCAGCGAGAAGCTGCGCGAGGAGGCGTACCAGGACAGCCTCACCGGTCTCGCCAACCGGCGTTACTTCGACATGCAGCTGCAGAGCCGGCTGGGCACCGAGGAGCAGGCCAGCCACGGCTACCTGCTGTTGCTGCGCGTCAACGACCTGGCCGGGCTGAACGCCCGCCTGGGCGGCCAGCGGACCGACCAGTTGCTGACGGCCATCGGCGAGCTGCTGCACCATCCGATCGCGCCGACGCGCAGCGACGTGCTGATCGCCCGCACCCGCGGTGGCGAGTTCGCCTTGCTGGTTCCCGGCCTGGTGCGCGAGGAGGCCGAGCAACTGGCGATCAGCCTGGAGAGCGCGCTGGCCAGCCTGCATGCCACGGGTGTCACCGATGTGTTGCCGGTCGCCAGCATCGGGCTGGCGCCCTTCCGCCCTGGAATGTCGCCGGCCACATTGTTGAGCCAGGTGGACGAAGCGCTTACCCAGGCCGAGGGTCTGGGCGAGCGTTGCTGGGCCTGCGTGGAGCTCGCCGGCGAATCGCAGCCGGGCGACGAGACCCATACCTGGCATGCGTTGCTCGACCAGGCATTGGCGCACAAGCGCTTCCAGCTGTTCTTCCAGCCCGTGGTGGACAGTCACGAGACCGACCGCGTGCTCCATTACAAGGTGCTGTCGCGGTTGCAGGACGGCGAGGGTGCGCTGATTCCCGCGGGTCGCTTCCTGCCCTGGATCGAACGCTTCGGCTGGTCCGGCCGGCTCGACCTGGTGATGCTGGACCTGGTGCTGGCGCAAATGGCCAGCCATGACAAATCGCTGGCCCTGAATCTCTCCGGCGCGACGCTGGAGGACTCGACGGCGCTCAATGCTGTGCTGGACAAACTGGCCCACTACAGCGCCTTCGGTTCACGCCTGACGCTGGAGCTGGAAGAGAACCGTCTGCCCGACCAGGCGGGCCTGGAGCGCCTGAACAAGCGCCTGCACGACCTGGGCTTCAACCTCAGCCTGCAACATTTTGGCGGACGCTTCAGCATGATCGGCAACCTGGCGCGCCTCGGCCTCGCCTGGCTGAAAGTGGACGGCAGCTACATCCGCCATATCGACCGGGAAAGCGACAAGCGCCTGTTCATCGAGGCGGTCCAGCGCGCCGCCAACAGCATCGATCTGCCCTTGATCGCCGAGCGCGTGGAAACCGAGGGTGAACTGCAGGTGCTGCGCGAGATGGGCATCCAGGGCGTGAAGGGCCGGCTGTTCGGCGAGCCGGGGCCGTGGGTGAGCAACTGATCGCCGTCTGGCAGGGCTGAAATGAAAAAGGACGCGACCGAGGTCGCGTCCTTTTTCGTTGCGCTGGATGTAATGCCTTTCTGTCCGGTGTTGCCGTTCAGATCATCCCGTCTTCTTCTTCGTTGATCAGGCTGTTCAACCCGCCCAGGGCTTCACGCGCCTGGTTGCGGTTGAGCAGCTTGGCCTGCGCCGCGGCCGGCAGATCGGTCAGGCGAATGACGCCCTTGATCATCAGCAACTGCAGCAGGTCGTCGAGTACCCGGATCATGTCCAGGTCGCTCTGCTTGAGGTGCAGCAGGCTGGTCTCCACCGACTGGTTGGAATACCAGGCCAGCACCTCCTGATCGTCCGCCGGAAGCGTCTCGGTCCTGCCAGGAAAATCGGCCGCTTCCACGCGAACCAGCTGTCCCTGCATGTCGCGTTGCACGTAAAGCATCGCTGATCCTCGTTATCGAACGGCCGATCCCGGCAGCACCCGCTGGGGTGCTGCCGGAGACCTCGCCGCTTAGTGGTCGACCTTCAGGTGTTCGCTTTGAATCAGCGAGCTGATGATCTGCGACGAGTTGGCGCCCAGGTTGCTGCTGCTCAGGTCAACCCCGTCGAGCTGGATGGTCAGGTCGGCCTTGCCGGTGTTGGCGGTGGCGCTGGCAGCGGTATCGAACTGGCCGGTGGTGCTGACCAGCAGCGTGCTGATGCCGTTCTGCGTGCTCATCTGCAGGAAGTGGTCGATGGAGTCCGTGGTCTCGCCTTGCAGCAGGTCGCGCAGGTCGATGCTGTCCTTCTGGCTCAGGCTGAAGTCCTTGATGATGTCGGCAGCCGGCGACCCGATGCTGCCGGCATCGCCGGATTTCCAGACGAAGGTATCCGCGCCGGCACCCCCCCACAGTACATCGTTGCCTTTCCCGCCGATGAGGATGTCGTTGCCGTCACCGCCATACAGCGTGTCGTTACCGTTGCCGCCTTCGAGGCGATCGTCGCCACCGTAGCCATACAGCGTGTCGTTGCCGTCTCCACCGCGCAGCAGGTCGGCCGCGGCGAGGGTTTCGGAGCCCTTCAGCGTGTCGTTGCCCGAGGTTCCGGTGCTGAGCACCGAGTTGCCGTTGGCCAGCGTCAGGTACTCGCTGGTGCTGGCGGAGTCGCCGTTGGGCAGGGTGCTGGTGGCGGTGAACACCAGGGTGCCGGATTCCGTACCCGTGTTGCTCAGGGTCAGCGAGCCCAGCGTCCAGCCGGTCAGGTCGACGTTGTCGTTGACCCCTGTCGACGTGTGGCTGTGGGTGCCGTCGCTGATGACGATGTCCTTGGCCAGACCGCTGACGGTGGTGGAGGTCACTCCGGCGCTTTCCGCCAGGCCCAGGCTGAGCTTGTCGGCGGCCGAACCCCAGGCGTTGGCGATGGCGGTGTGCTCGTAACCGTTCTCGACGTTGTGGATCGCCGCGATCTGGCCGGCGCTCAGCACGCCGCTGTAGATCCGCAGGTCATCGAGGGCGGCCGTCAGGTACTTGGTGTCCGTCAAATCGGTCACGTTACTGCCGTTGAGGTCGAAGCGGTTGGTCGCGCCGATCGACAGCAACTGGTTGTACAGGCCGTTGAACGCCGAGTCGCTGGTCGATCCGCTCGCGTTGAGAACACCGTCGATGTAGATGTCGACGGTCGACCCGCTGTGAGTGATCGCCACGTTGTGCCACTGGTTGTCGGTCACCGAGGTGGTGCTGTAGACGCCAGCGGCGTTGCCGACCGCCAGCCCGATCTGGCCGGCGTTGTTGATCGCGCCCCACTGGATGTCGTTGCCGCCACCGTTGTGTTCGCTGCCGATCACGCTCGGCAGGTCCCAGGATCTTCCTGCGCCATCGTTGCCGCTGTCTGGCTGGGCAGCCGCCTTGATCCAGAAGGTGAGGGTGGCCGCGGCTCCCATCAGCGCATGGGTCGCGCTGGCGTCGAGGTTGATGCGGTCGCCGGTGTCGTTCAGCGAAATGTAGTTGCCGGCCCCTTCGGCGCGCGGGGTGGTGACGAAGGTCGGCAGGCCGGTCCCGCCCGCGCTGTCGCTGTCCGCCAGGGTGCCTTTGGCGCCGCTGGACTGGTTGGTCGTGACGCTGCTGCCAGGCGCTTCATTGAAGGTCCAGAAGCCTTTCGGCGTGACGTTCAGCGTCGGGTTGACGGCATCGTTGGTCGACACCACATCGAGGTTGACGGTAGCCGTTTCGCTCACGCCGCCGGAGGAGACGGTGTAGGTGAAGGTCGCGGCACCGTGGTAGTCGGCGGCCGGGGTGAAGGTCAGCTTGCCGTCGGCGCCGAGCTTGACGACGCCGTGCTCGACGCTCACGGTGCCGTCGCTGCCGAAGGCCTTGCCGTCGATGGCGGTGATGGTCTTCGCCGCCGTGCCGAAGGTGTCGTTGGCCAGCACGTCGAGGGTGATCGGCGTGTCTTCCTTGACCGAGGCGGTGTCGTTGAAGGCGTCGGTCGCGGCGGTGACGTAGAGCGTGACCTTCGCATCGGCGGTGGCGCCGTTGGCGTCCTGCACGGTGTAGGTGAAGGTCGCTTCGCCGTTGTAGTTGGCGGTCGGGGTGAAGGTGACCACCCCGTTGACCAGTGACACGCTGCCGTGCTCGGCGGATTGCACGCTCTTGAGGGTCAGCAGCGTGCCGTCGACGTCCTTGTCGTTGGCCAGCAGCGAAGCGGCGCTGATGGTCAGCGGCGTGTCTTCGGTGGTCACCAGCGAGCTGGTGCCGCCGCTCGCGCCGAGTACGCTGTAAGCGCTGTCGGGCGCGCCGGCGGGCTTGCTTTCCACCTTGAGAATGGCGTCGCCGCCCTGATCCCAGTAGATGATCTCGACCTGGTGCGCGCCGCCGGTGGCGATGGTGTAGGGAACGGTGGAGATGGTCACGCCCTGGCTGCGGATGCCGTCGAACTTGACCACGTCCTGCCCGTCGATGCGCAGGATGAAGCCATCGTCCGAGGTGACCTTGAAGTCGTAGCTGCCCGCTGCCAGGGTCACCTGGCCGCTCAGCTTAATGATCGCGTCAGAGGTATCGCCCGGGTCCTGCGACAGCCTGCCCTTGTCGTTGCCGAGGAACTGCTGCAGATGGTCGGCCCGGCCAAGGTCCCCACCCACCGAGCCGTAGTTGATCGACGTGGCGGTGAAGGTGGCGTTCGGCGTCTTGCCGGCGATGAACCCTTCCACCTGGGCGATGCTGGTCAGGTTGGGGTTGGCCCCATTCTGCGCATAGCCGAAGTACTGACCGGTGAGACCCAGGCTGTAGTGATCGTCCACGGCAACCGGCGCGTCGTTGGCGCCCAGCACGTTGACCGTGATGGTCTGCGTGGCGGTGCCGCCGTGGCCGTCGGAAACCGTCGCCTGGAAGGTCTCCAGCTTGGACTCGCCTTCTTTCAACGCCTGCGTGGCCGCCGCGTTGTTGTCCAGGGTATAGGTCCACACGCCGGCGCTGGTCATGGCGATGGTGCCGTAGGTGCCGGCGGTCGATGCCAGCGACCAGGACGCGGTGGCTCCTGCGTCGGCATCGCTCGAGGCGAGGGTGCCGGAAACGCTGGGCTGGCCATTTCCGTTGACGCCCGCTTCGGTTACCGAACCGGTAGCCGCGGCGGCGGCGGAGGTGATCACCGGGATGTCGTTCGCCCCGTTGAGGGTGATCGCGATGGTCCGGGTATCGGTCGCGCCGTTCGGGTCGGTGACCGTCGCGGTGAAGTTTTCGGTGACCGATTGACCGGCGTTGAGCCCGTTGACCGCCGCGTCGTTCACCACGTAGGTGTAGTTGCCGTTGGCTTCGACGATCAGTTGCCCATAGGTGCCCGAAGCGCTGCCGCTCCAGGTGAGCACGCTGTCATCGGCATCGGTGGCCACCAGGGTGCCGGTGATGTTGGCGAAGTCGTCGGTCGCCGGCGTGTCGTTGATGGTGCTGGCATAGGTGCCGGTAGCCACGGGCGCATCGTTGGTGCCGATGATGGTGATGGTCGCCGTGGCGGTATCGGTACCGCCATGCCCGTCGCTGACGGTGTAGGTGAAGGTGTCGGTGGCGACCTGACCGGCTTTCAGACCGTCGAACTTGCCGTTGGGGTCGTAGCTGAAGCTGCCGTTGGCATTCGCGACGAGCAATGCGCCGCTGGCGAGCGTGATCGCACCGCTGGTGAGGTTGCTGCCGTTGATCTGGGTGACGGTGAGCGTGTCGCCATCGGCGTCGGTGTCATTGGCCAGCAGATCGCGGTTGCCATCGGCAATCGACAGCGTGGCGTTCTCGTTGATCGTGTAGGCGGTGTTGGCGCTGGCAGGCCCGGTTCCCTTGAAGCCGGTGAGGTAGTAGTCGGAGCCGTCCCCGCTCCGGTTGGCGGTATCCACGGACTCGAAGCGGATGCTGTCGAAGACCAGATCACCGGTATCGATCTGCACGGTCGTGGTGCCGCCAGTCGCGGCGCTGAAGGTGCCGCTGGCGACTACCGAGCCGTTGTACAGGGCGACCCATTGACCAATCTCGCCGCCGTTTTCGTTGGCGATCAGATGGCTGACGGTGAACTCGGCCTGGTTGAGGTTGCCGTTGAAGTTCAGCTCGACGGATTCGCTCTTGTCGGTAGCCCGGTCGTATTCGATCTGGTTGGCGACGGCGGTGGAATCACGCGGCGTGCCTGCCACGCCGAGCGCGTTGCGATCGCCATCCACATTCCCCGCGTAGAGGGTTCCGGGCGTTCCGTCGGCGTTCAGTGCGACCGGCGTGATGCCCAGCCCCTTGCTGTCCAGAGCATCCCAATGGGAAGCGCTGGTGCCGCCGGCCAGTTGACCGAGGGCAACGCTGTAGGCCACGCCACTCGGGTCGTCCACGGCATCCGGGTTGTCGTTGACCGGGGTCGCGCCCAGGGTGACGGTACCGGTGACGGTGGCCGTGCCATCGTTGACGCTGTAGGTGAAGTTGCCGACCGCTTGACCGCTGGTGTAGTCGGCCGGCCCGTTGTACTTCAGGCCCTGCAGTTCGGCGCTGGTCAGCGTCTGGCCGTTGGTGACGGCGGTGCCGTCGGCCAGGGTGACGCTGCCCAGGGTCGGCAGGCCGGTGACGGTAATGCTCAGCGCATCGCCGTCGGCATCGGTAGGTGCCTCGAGGCCCAGCGGGGTGCCCACGCTTCCTTCCGCCACGGTCAGCGAATTGCTGCTGACGACGGGCAGGTCGTTGGTGCCGGTGATGGTGACGACGACGTCGTGCGGCGTGCCGTCGGCGCTGAGCACGGTGAAGGTCTCGGTCTTCACTTCGCCGGCCTTGAGGTACTGCACATCGGCATTGGCGACGTTGTAGGTCCAGACGCCGGCGCTGGTGATGCTCAGGCTGCCCAGCGCGCCGTTGCTGGCGGTGATGCCGGTGGTCTGAAACACCGACTGGCCCGCATCGGCGTCGGCGATGGTGAGAGTGCCGGCGTCGGTCAGGACGGGGTTGGCGGCGTCTTCGACCACGGCGCCGGTGTCGTTGCCCGCGATGACCGGGGCATCGTTGGTGCCGGTGATGGTGACGACGATGTCGTGCGGGGTGCCATCGGCGCTGCGCACGGTGAAGGTTTCGGTCTTCACTTCGCCGGCCTTGAGGTACTGCACGTCGGCGTTGGCGACGCTGTAGGTCCAGGCACCGGCAGCGGTGATGCTCAGGCTGCCCAGCGCGCCGTTGCTGGCGGTGATGCCGGTGGTCTGGAACACCGACTGGCCTGCATCGGCGTCGGCGATGGTGAGGGTGCCCGCGTCGGTCAGGACGGGGTTGGCGGCGTCTTCGACGACGGCGCCCGCATCGTCACCCGCGATGACCGGGGCATCGTTGGTGCCGGTGATGGTGACGACGATGTCGTGCGGGGTGCCGTCGGCGCTGAGCACGGTGAAGGTCTCGGTCTTAACTTCGCCGGCCTTGAGGTACTGCACGTCGGCGTTGGCGACGTTGTAGGTCCAGACGCCGGCGCTGGTGATGCTCAGGCTGCCCAGCGCGCCATTGCTGGCGGTGATGCCGGTGCTCTGGAAGCTGGCCTCGCCGCTGCCGTCGAGCCCGGTGTCCGGGTCGGCGATGGTCAGGGTGCCGGTATCGGTCAGGGTCGGGTTGCTGGCGTCCTCGGTCACCGTGCCACGGTCGTCGCCGGCGATGGTCGCGCCATCGTTGGTGCCGGTGATGGTGACGACGATGTCGTGCGGGGTGCCGTCGGCGCTGCGCACGGTGAAGGTTTCGGTCTTCACTTCGCCGGCCTTGAGGTACTGCACGTCGGCGTTGGCGACGCTGTAGGTCCAGGCGCCGGCGGCGGTGATGCTCAGGCTGCCCAGCGAGCCGTTACTGGCGGTGATGCCGGTGGTCTGGAACACCGACTGGCCTGCATCGGCGTCGGCGATGGTAAGGGTGCCGGCGTCGGTCAGGACGGGGTTGGCGGCATCTTCGACGACGGCGCCGGTGTCGTCGCCCGCAATGAGCGGAGCATCGTTGGTGCCGATGATGGTGATGGTCGCGGTGGCGGTATCCGTGCCGCCGTGGCCGTCGGAAATAGTGTAGGTGAAGGAGTCCTTGCCGACTTGCCCGGCGGTCAGGGCGTCGAACTTGCCGTTCGGGTCGTAGCTGAAGCTGCCGTCGGCATTCACCGTGAGCAGCGCGCCGCTGGCGAGGGTGATGGTGCCAGTCAACGGCTGGCCGTTCACCGCGGTCACGGCGATGGCATCCCCATCGGCGTCGCTGTCGTTGGCGAGCAGGCTGGTGCTGCCATTGGCGATAGCGAGGGTCCCGTTTTCGCTGAGGGTGTACGGGCTGTTGAGCGCCGCGCTGCCGCTGCCGGAGAAGCCGGCAAGGAAGTAGTCGGAGCCGTCGCCGCCACCAGCGGCGGTGTCCAGCGACTCGAAGCGGATGCTGTCGAAGGCCTTGCCGCCGGTGTCGATGCCGAACGTCGCGTAGCCGGTGGTGTTCGTCGGGTCCAGCTGGAAGGTCCCGCGGGCGACTTCCGCACCGTTGTACATCGCGACCCAGCGGCCGACTTCGCCGCCGTTTTCGTCACCGATCAAGTGGGCGACGGTGAACTGTGCCTTGTCCAGGTTGCCGCTGAAGTTCAGCACGATCGCTTCGGACTTGCCGGTGGTGGGGTCGAATTCGGTTTGCGGGGCCACCTGGCTGCCCGGACGGGTGGTGCCGTCGACGCCAATGGCGTTGGCGTTGCCATCCCAGCCGCCCTGATAGAGCGTGCCGGTGCTGCCATCGGCGTTCAGCGCCACGATCGAGGTCGGGTTGCCCTTGCTGTCGACCTGGTTCCAGCGGTTGTTGCCATAGTCGTAACCGGTGCCGGACGCGCTGAGGTTACGGTCCCCCAGCGTGACCGTGTAGGGAGTTCCGGAAATGTCGTCCACCGCGTCCGGCGGGGTGTTGATGACGATCGCGCTGTCGCTGCCCGGCGCCGACTGGTTGCCGGCGAGGTCGGTCTGGGTCGCTACGACGGTCAGCGAGCCGCCGAGCGGCGGTGCGTTTTCGGTGAAGGTGATGGTGCCGTTGTCGTAATTGAAGCCACTGAGCGGGTTGCCCTGGGCATCGGTGAACTGGGCGGTGCCGTTGTCGAGGCTGAGGTTGACGGTGCTCGACGTGTTGCCGTTGGTGATTTCGAGCGTCACGGAGCCACCGGCCACCAGCTCGGCGTTGCTGACCTGCACGCTGACCTGAACGCCGTCGTTGCCGATCTCGCCGACCGTTAGCTGCCCGTCGTCCGGGTTGTTGTCGTCGACGATGACGACCGTGGGCGCCGAGGGTGCAGTGGTGTCGAGCACGGCGCTGTCGGTGGCCGGCGCGGAGACGTTGCCCGCCGCGTCGGTGACCGTCGCGGTGACGACCAGCTCGGCACCTTCCGGCGGACGGGGCACGGTGGTTTCCACCGAGCCCGCGGCGATCTGGTCGGCGGTGAGGATGATGTCCTGGCTGTTGACGCCGTCGGTAACGGTCAGCGTGTCGCCGGCTACCGCGGTCGCCGGCAGACCTACGGTGACCGCGACGGTGGTGCTGTTGCCCAGCTCGCCGTTGCTCAGGAACGCGTCATTGTTGACGTCACTGGTGATGACGATGGTCGGTGCGTCGGTCGGCGTGGCGTCCAGCGCGGCATCGTCGGTGGCCTGCGCCGGGTTGCCGGCGGCGTCGGTGACGCTGGCATTCACGGTCAGCGGGCCGTCGCTCAGGCTGCTCAGGTCGACATTGGTGCTGTAGCTGCCGTCCGGGTTGGTGGTCGCGGTGACGGTGATGTCGGGCGTGTTCGGGTCGTTGTCGCTGATCACCAGGGTGACGGTGCGACCGCCGCCTACATCGGAGGTGCCGGTGATGGGGGCATTACCGACGTTCGAGGCATTCAGGTCGTCGAGGCTGACGGTGATGTTGGCGATGGTGTCCAGGTTGGCGTCGTCGACCGCCTGGGCCGGGTTGCCGGCGGCGTCGGTGACACTGGCATTGACCGTCAGGGGGCCGTCGCTGAGGCTGCTGAGGTCGGCCGTGGTGCTGTAGCTGCCGTCGGGGTTGGTCACGGCAGTGACGGTGATGTCCGGCGTGCTCGGGTCGCTGTCGCTGATCACCAGCGTCACGGTGCGCCCGCCGCCGACGTCGGAAGTACCGCTCAGCGGGGCATTGGCCACGGTCGCGCCGTTGAGGTCGTCGAGGGTGACGGTGAGATTGGCCTCGGTATCGACAGTGTACGGGCGGTCGGTGGTCGCGCTGGCGACGTTGCCGGCGTTGTCGGCGCTGGTAACGGTGGCGATGACATTGTTGTTCGCCGCCAGATTGCTGCTGCTGACGTCGATGCTGAAGCCAAGGTTGCCATTGGCCAGTTGAATGACGTTGCCGTTGTAGACCACGCCGCCGATGTTCAGGGTGATGGCGTCTCCGACCCGCACATCGCCGCCGACGGTGCCGGTGAGGGTGATGGTGCCGCTGTTGGCTTCGGCGCGGTTGATCACGTCGTCCGAGGTGATTGGGTCGAGGGCGATGGAGACGGCCGGCGGAATCAGGTCCTGCGGCAGCTGGGTCTCGCCGATGAAGGTGTCGTCGGCAGCGATCGCGAAACCATCGGTGGACGTGGGGTAGCCGATGGTGGGCTGGACACTGCCTGCGGTGGCGTCGAGAACCACGAAGCTGTGCCCGCCACCGGCATTTCCGGTACCGGTGCCCGCAGCGGTCGGGCCCGCTGCGGTGGGCTCGAAGGCTTGCGTCGGGTCAGCCCCGGCAGCGATGGCCTGCTGCAGGTCGGCGACCGATTGTTCGGTGGCGGCGACGTCCTCGGTGTACTCGGAGCCGGTCTGCTGGCTCCACTGGGTATCGCGCCCCAGATCGAGCATCCTTCCGTCGCTCATTTCCAGTGTGATCATCCCCGAAGTGCCGGTCAGCACCTGGTCGTCCTGGAATATGCGGTCACCCTCCACGAGCAGGCGGCTGGCGCCTTCGGCAGACACCGCAAAGACCTGGCCGACAACACTTTTGACGATCGCGATCACACTGCTCATGAATAAGTAACTCCCGTTTATTTTTAAACCGAACGCTTCGATGCTTCCGGCATCGAAGAGTGCCCGCAGGACCACAAAAAAAGATGGACAAAACACGCTGCGTCAAGTATCTGGCATGGCGTCCGCCTGCCGGGAAAAATCGCCAATGTCTTGACCAAATGAGGCCTATCCTAAAGAATCTGCTACATCATGTCACTTTGATATTAATTGCACTTCATGATCGACCGCTTCAAGCCCTGTAGGCCCTCCGAAAGTTGGGTGGAAAGGTGTACGAAGGAATGGTTTTTTGGCTGCGCGATGCGCGCAGTCACCGTCAAACAAGGAAATCATAAATGCGTCTTCCCTATTTAGCTCTGCTCCCGCTTTCCCTGGCGATCACCGTTCACGCCCAGGCACAGACACTGACGGAAGCCGTCCAGCAAGCCATCGAGAATCACCCGGAAGTGCAGGCAGGCATCAACGGTCGTATGGCGGCCGATTATCAATTGAAAGCGGCTCGCGGTGCATACCTGCCGTCGGTCGACATCCTCGCCGGCATCGGCCGCGAAGGCACCGACAACACCACCACCCGTTTCAACAGCAACGACAACGATCATTACCGTACCTTGACCCGCGGTGAATCCTCCATTCGTCTGCAACAGATGATCTACGACGGTTCCGCCACCCGTGAAGAGGTCGGCCGGCAGACCGCCATCGTCAATTCCCGCGCCTACGGGCTGCTCGCCACCTCCGAGAGGACCGCGCTGGACGCCATCCAGGTGTACCTGGAAGTGCTGCGTCGCGAGGAGCTGGTTCGTCTGGCCGAGGACAATTTCAAGAACCACCAGCGCATCTATGACCAAATCAGCCTGCGCAGCCAGCGTGGCGTCGGCAGCACCGCCGACCGTGACCAGGCCGACGCGCGTCTGGCTCTGGCGCGCAACAACCTGATCACCGAGCAGACCAACCTGGCTGATGCGCGGGTCAACTACTATAGCGTCATCGGCAGCGAGCCGACCGATCTGAGCATGCCCAACAGCCTCAACGGCCTGCTCCCGGCGACCCTCGCCGAAGCCAAGCAGCAGATGGTCGCGACCAACCCGAGCCTGCGTTCGGCCGAGTCCGACGTGGCCGCCACCGAAAGCCAGTACGCCGCCGCCAAGTCGGCCTTCCTGCCACGCGTCGACGCCGAGGTTTCGCAGAGCTTCGATAACAACATCGATGGCATCGAAGGTCACTCCAACGAATGGCAGGCGATGCTGCGCATGCGCTACAACCTGTATTCGGGTGGCAGCAACAAGGCCACGCTGGAAGCCCGCAGCTACCAGATCAACGAAGCGCTGGACATCCGCAACAACGCCCTGCGCCAGCTCAACGAAGAGCTCGGCCTGGCCTGGAACGCCCTCGAAAACGCCCGCACGCAGAAGCCGATCGCCGAGGACAACGTCGGTTTCAGCAAGCGTGTGCGTGAGGCCTACCAGAAGCAGTTCGGTCTTGGCGAGCGCACCCTGCTCGACCTGCTGGACAGCGAGAACGAACTGTTCACCGCGCAACGCCGCCTCTCCGACGTCAACTTCATCGAGCTGATGACCCAGTACCGCATCAAGGCGACCATGGGTGACCTGCTGAAGAGCCAGGGCGTGGTCGCGCCGATGGCCTCGACCGCGATGTCCGACGTCAAGACCAAGGTCCAGCTGCCCGGCCTGAACTGATGCACCGCAGTCCCCGCCGTCCGGCGGGGACTGCACGGCGAGGCCGGATTTCGTCGTTCCGCTCTGGTGCGGGCCGCCGAAATGCTGGAGCATGCGGCCCGGCCGCGACCTTCGGTGGTTGTCGGACTTTCCTTTCCTCCGTCACGAGAGTGTTCCCGCGTGGTGTCCCAAGCCAGTCAAGCGCAGCCCGGAGGCGATCCGCGTAGCCGCTACGACGACCCTCTGCTCGATAGTCTGTTGTCTCTGTGCATGCTCCATCAGCGACCCGCCAGTCGGGCGATCCTGACAGCGGGCCTGCCGTTGCCGGATCAGCGCCTGAGCGCCGACCTGCTGCCGCGCGCCGCCGCACGGGTGGGGCTGCAGGGCCGATTGCTGCGTCGCAGCCTGGGGCAGATCCCGCAGCTCGCGCTGCCGGCGTTGCTGCTGCTCAAGGAAGGCCGTTCGGCGATCCTGCTGGGTCGCGACGAGCAGGGCCGCTATCGGCTGATGCTAAGCGAGAGCGAGGGCGGCGAGGCGCTCGTGGATGCCGAGCACCTCGCCGCCGACTACAGCGGCGAGGTGTTCTTCGCGCAGCCGCGGCATAAATACGACCTCAACCACGGCAACCTGGTCCCGCGTGCGCGCGCCTGGTTCCGCGACACCCTCCGGCGCTCCCGCTGGCTGTATGTCGATGCCATCGCCGCCAGTTTCCTGATCAACCTGATCGGTCTGTTCGCGCCGCTGTTCGTGATGAACGTCTACGACCGCGTGGTGCCGAACCAGGCCGCGTCGACGCTCTGGGTACTGGCGATCGGCATTTCCGGGGCCTACCTGTTCGACCTGCTGCTCAAGACCATGCGCGGCCTGTGCCTGGACCTGGCCGGCAAGAAGACCGACATGATCATCTCGGCGACGCTGTTCGAGCGCATCGCCGGCATGGCCATGCGCATGCGCCCGGCGCGGGTCGGCAGTTTCGCGCAGAACATCCACGAGTTTCAGACGCTGCGCGACTTCCTCGCCTCGCTGACCATGACCAGCGTGATCGACATGCCGTTCACCCTGCTGGTGTTGGCGGTGATCGCCATCCTCGGCGGGCACCTGGTGTGGATTCCGCTGCTGGCGTTCCCGCTGGCGCTGGCGATCGGCTGGGTCCTGCAGCGTTCGCTGGCGGAAACCCTCAACCGCACCATGGCGCTGTCCGCCGAGCGTCAGTCGAGCCTGATCGAGACCCTTTCCGGGCTCGACGCGATCAAGGCGAACAACGCCGAGAGCGAGCGCCAGTATCAGTGGGAGCAGACCATCGGCACCCTCGGCCGGCTCGAGCTGCGGGCGAAGATGCTCTCCAGCCTGGCGCTGAACATCACCCAGCTGATCCTGCAGCTGGCCGGCGTGGTGATGATCGTGCTGGGCGTCTACCTGATCATCGACGGCAAGCTGAGCATGGGCGGGCTGATCGCCTGCTACATGCTTAACGGTCGCGCCATGGCGCCGCTGGGGCAGCTCTCCGGGCTGCTCACGCGCTACCAGCAGGCGCGTCTGACCATGGTCAACATCGACCAGATGATGGAGCTGCCGCAGGAACGCAAGGAGAACCAGCGCCCGCTGGTCCGCCAGTCGCTGCAGGGCGCCATCGAATGCCGCGGCCTGGAATTCCACTACCCGAACCAGCAGAACGCCGCGCTCAGCGGGGTCAACCTGGTCGTTCGTCCCGGCGAGAAGATCGGCATCATCGGCCGCAGCGGCTCCGGCAAGAGTTCGCTGGCCAAGCTGCTGATCGGCCTCTACGAACCGGACGCCGGCAGCCTGCTGGTGGACGGCGTGGACGTGCGCCAGCTCGATGTCAGCGACCTGCGCCACAACGTCGGCTATGTCCCGCAGGACATCCAGCTGCTCAGCGGCAGCCTGCGCGACAACCTGGTGTCCGGTGCGCGCTACGTGGAGGACGAACGCGTCCTGCGCGCGGCCGAACTGGCCGGCGTGCACGAATTCGCCCGCCTGCATCCGGAAGGCTACGAGCTGCAGGTGGGCGAGCGCGGCCACCAGTTGTCCGGTGGTCAACGGCAGAACGTGGCCCTGGCCCGCGCGCTGCTGCTCGACCCGCCGATCCTGCTGCTCGACGAACCGACCAGCGCCATGGACAACCCCGGCGAGGAGCGGCTCAAGCAGCGTCTCGCCGCCGTCATCCAGAACAAGACCTTGCTGCTGGTCACGCACCGCTCCTCGATGCTCAGCCTGGTGGACCGTCTGATCATCGTCGACAAGGGCCAGATCATCGCCGATGGACCCAAGGAAGCAGTGATGGAAGCCTTGAAGAAGGGGCAGATCAATGTCGCCTGATTCGCGTAGACAGGGGCTGTTCAGCGCCCTGCGTGGTTATTTCAACGGCGGTGATTCGCTGGCCGGGCAACCGGTGCCGGAGGTTGACAAGGCGCTGGTGGAGGATGCCCCGCGGGTCATCCGGCTGACCATCTGGGTGCTGGTCGGATTCTTCGTCTTCGGCCTGGTGTGGGCGCATTTCGCGGTGGTCGACGAGGTCACCCGCGGCGACGGCAAGGCCATTCCGTCCTCCAAGCTGCAGAAGATCCAGAACCTCGAGGGCGGCATCGTCGCCGAGCTGTTCGTCCGCGAAGGGCAGATCGTCGAAGCCGGCGCGCCGCTGCTGCGCCTGGACGACACCCGCTTCACCTCCAACGTCGGTGAAACCGAGGCCGATCGGCTGGCGATGCAGGCCCGTGTCGAACGCCTGCAGGCGGAAGTCGATGGCACCGAACTGGAACTCTCGCCCGATCTGGTCAAGGCCGCTCCCGGTCTTGCGCAGAGCGAACTGGCGCTGTTCAAGAGCCGCCAGCAGCAACTCAAGGACGAAATCGGCGGCCTCGAGGAGCAACTGGTCCAGCGCCAGCAGGAACTGCGCGAGTTCGGCTCCAAGCGCAGCCAGTACGCTCGCAGCCTGGAACTGCTCAGCCAGGAAATCCGCATGTCCGAGCCGCTGGTGGCGGAAGGTGCGATTTCCCAGGTCGAGGTGCTGCGCCTGCGCCGCTCCGAGATCGAGAACCGCGGGCAGATGGAGGCCACCGACCTGGCCATTCCGCGCGCCCAGGCGGCAATCAAGGAAGTCCAGCGCAAGATCGACGAGACCCGCGGGCGTTTTCGCAGCGAGGCCCTCGGCAACCTGAACGAGGCGCGCACCGACCTGAGCAAGGCGCAGGCGACCGGCAAGGCGCTGGAAGACCGCGTCAGCCGCACGCTGGTGACCTCGCCCGTGCGCGGCATCGTCAAGCAGATGCTGGTCAACACCATCGGCGGGGTGATCCAGCCGGGCAGCGACCTGGTGGAAATCGTGCCGCTGGACGACAACCTGCTGGTCGAGGCGCGCATCCGTCCGCAGGACATCGCCTTCCTCCATCCGGGGCAGAAGGCGGTGGTCAAGTTCACCGCCTACGACTACACGATCTACGGCGGCCTGCAGGCCAAGCTGGAACAGATCGGCGCGGACACGGTGACGGACGAGGACGGCAACAGCTTCTACCTGATCCAGTTGCGCACGGACAGGAGCCACCTGGGTTCCGACGAGGCGCCGCTGCTGATCATCCCCGGCATGGTCGCCTCCGTGGACATCATGACCGGCAAGAAGAGCATCCTCAGCTACCTGCTCAAGCCGATCCTCCGCGCCCGCGCCGAAGCGTTGCGCGAACGCTGAGTTCTGGCTTTCCGCCTTCGACGCCGTCGACAGGCGGCCGCCCGGCCGACGAGGGGCGTCGGCCGGGCAAGCCACGGGTCACTAGCGCAAATCCGCCAGCGGATGCTCGCCTTCCCAGGTCGGTTCGAAGTGCGCCTCGATGACCGCGTCCGGGATGCTCGCGACATCCGGCCAGTGCCAGCGCGGGGCGTGGTCCTTGTCCACCAGACGCGCACGCACGCCTTCGCTGAATTCAGGGTGGCGGCAGCAGTTGAGGCTCATCGCGTATTCCATGCGGAACACTTCGGCGAGCGACATGTGGCGCGCGCGGGCGATCTGTTGCCAGACGAGGTGCGCGGTCAGAGGGCAGCCTTCGGCGAGGGTCTTGCCGGCATGCGCCAGCAGGCTGTCCGGGTCGTCGCGCAGCGCGGCGATCGCCCGCCAGGCGGCAGGCAGGTCGGCGACGTCGAGCAGGTCGTCCAGGCGTTCCCGGCGTGGCAGCCACTGGGCCGCCGGGAGCTGATCGCGGGCTTCGTGTTCCAGCGACCTGAGCAGGCTGATCAGCTGCATCTCCGGCTGTTCCAGCCAGTTCAGCTGGACCATCCCTTCGAGCAGCTCGTCCTGCTGTTCGTCGAGCAGGAAGCGGTCGGCGAGGTTCAGATCCAGCGCATCGCGCGCATTCATCTGGCTGGCGGTGAGGCCGAGGAAGGTTCCGAGCTTGCCCGGCAGGCGTGAAAGGAACCAGCTGGCGCCGACGTCCGGGTACAGGCCGATGTTGATTTCCGGCATCGCCAGCCGCGAGCTCGGGGTGACGATGCGCAGCGAGGCGCCCTGCAACAGGCCCATGCCGCCGCCCATCACGTAGCCATGGCCCCAGGCGATCAGCGGCTTCGGGAAGCGGTGGAGGTGATGATCGAGGCGGTACTCGGCGGCGAAGAAACGCGCCGCCAGAGCCGGCACCTCGCCGGGCTGCTCGCGGCAGGCTTCGACCAGCTTGCGCACGTCGCCCCCGGCGCAGAACGCCTTGGTGCCATTGCCGCGCAGCATCACGCAGACGATGCCCGGGTCGTTGGCCCAGGCCGTCAGCTTGTCGTCGAGGGCCTCGTTCATCGCCAGGCTCAGGGCGTTGAGGCTTTTTTCCGCATCCAGCGTGGCGATGCCGATGCGCACGCCGTGCAGCGCGGGGAGTTCCTGAAAGAGCACATTCATTCTTGGGTTCCCATCGCGAGGCGCGTGGCCTCGCATCTGGTTGTCGTTCAGCGGTTGCGCCAGCGGGCGTCGCGTTTTTCGAGGAAGGCGTTGACGCCCTCGCGGGTATCTTCGGCGTCGAACAGGTCGACGAAGCGCTCGCGCTCCTGGGCCAGCCAGGTGCTCGGGCCGCGTTCGCGGGCGCCCTGGATCAGCGGCTTGATCGCGCGCACCGCCACCGGGCTCTGCCGTGCGACGCGCGCCGCGAGGAGGAGCGCGTGGCCGCGCGCCTCGCCGGCATCGACGACCTGCTCGACCAGGCCGATGCGCAGCGCGGTTTCCGCATCCACGCGCTCGCCACAGAGGATCATGCGCTTGGCCCAGCCTTCGCCCACCAGCCAGGGCAGTGCCTGGGTTCCGCCAGCACACGGCAGCAGGCCGACCGAGGCTTCCGGCAGGGCCAGCTGCGATTGGCGCTCGGCGATGCGGATGTCGCAGGCCAGTGCGCACTCCAGTCCGCCACCCATGGCGTAGCCGTTGATCGCGGCAATCGACACGCCGCGGAAGTCGCGCAGCGCCTCGAAGGCCTCGCCGAACAGCCGGGCCATCTCGCGGGCGCGGGCCTTGTCGCCATCGGCGAACAGCTTGAGGTCGGCCCCGGCGCTGAAGAACTTCTCGCCGCGCCCGGTGATGACCAGCGCATAGATGTCATCGTCGCGGTCGAGGTGCTCGATCAGCTGCCGCAGGCCGATCAGCGACTCGCGCTCCCAGGTGTTGGCCGGCGGGTTGTTGATGGTCAGCAGGGCGGTGTTGCCGTGCTTCTCCACGGTGAGTTTGTGGGTCAGGTCGAATAACTGGGTTTTGTAGGGTTCCAGTGCATTGCTCATGCGAATCCTCCTGTGTTCTTCTCAAGTCCTGGCGGGAAACATCGTGCGCGCCGCACACCGCGGCGCACCTACGCAATCCGGTCGAGCATGCCGCCCTGTTCGAGCAGGCGCCGCGCGATGATCACCCGCATGATCTCGTTGGTGCCTTCCAGGATCTGGTGCACGCGGCTGTCGCGTACCCAGCGCTCCAGCGGGTAATCGTTGAGATAGCCGTAACCGCCGTGGAGTTGCAGGGCCTGGTTGCACAGCTCGAAGCAATGGTCGGTGGCGAAACGCTTGGCCATCGCGCAATACAGGCTGGCCTCGGCGTCGCCCGCGTCGAGCTTGTGCGCGGCGAGACGGACCATCTGCCGGCTGGCGACGAGGTCGGTGAGCATGTCGGCGAGCCTGAACTGCAGCGCCTGGAACTCCGCCAGCGGCTTGCCGAACTGCTTGCGTTCCTCCACATAGCGCAGCGATTGCTCCAGCGCGGCCTCGGCGGCGCCCAGCGAACAGCTGGCGATGTTGATGCGCCCGCCATCCAGGCCCTTCATCGCGTAGACGAAGCCCTGGCCTTCCGGGCCGATGCGGTTGCCAGCGGGGATGCGCACGCCCTCGAAGGTGATGGTGCGGGTCGGCTGTGCGCGCCAGCCCATTTTCAGTTCGTTGCGCCCGTAGCGCACGCCCTCGGCATCGCCGGGCACCAGGAAGCAGGAAATGCCACGGGCGCCGTCTTCGCCGGTGCGCGCCATCACGATCAGCACCTGGGTGCTGCCGGCGCCGGAAATGAAGCACTTGCTGCCGTCGATCACGTAGCTGTCGCCCTCGCGGCGCGCGCGGGTGCGCAGGTGCGCGGCATCGGAGCCGGCGTCCGGCTCGGTGAGGCAGTAGGAGGCGAGCAGTTCGCCGCTGATCAGGCGCGGCAGCCAAGCGTCCTTCAACGCAGGTTCGGCGAAGCGCGCGAGCATCCAGCTGGCCATGTTGTGGATGGTGAGGAAGGCCGTGGTGGCGACGCAGCCGGCGGCCAGCTGTTCGAAGATCAGCGAGGCGGAGAGCCGCGACAGGCCAAGCCCGCCGTCCGCCTCGTCGAGGTAGAGCGCCAGGAAGCCCTGGTCGGCGGCGAGGCGAATGACATCCACCGGGAAATGGTGGTCGCGGTCCCAGTCCGCGGCGTGCGGCGCCAGTTCGCGGCAGGCGAAGGTGCGTGCGCTTTCGATCAGCAGGCGCTGCTCTTCGGAGAATTCGAAATCCATGGGCGTCCTCGTGGGTACGTTGTTCTTGTTATGCCCTCGGTGCGAGGGTTGCAGGGCGGGCCGCTCGTGGCTGCCGGCCTCTGGACGCCCTCAGGTTGCCTCATTCTCCGGCGGGCGTCATGCCGTTTTCAGTTGGCCTTGCCACCCAGCAGCTTGAGCCAGAACGCCGCTTCGCCTGGAACCTCCTCGCCCAGTTGCTGCGCCAGCGCCGCATGGTCGGCGTCGGGAAACAGGCGGCGGAGCGCGGGCAACTGCGCCAAGGGTGCCTCGTCGCGGGGTTGTTGCAGCAGGCTGGCGACCTGCACCAGATCGGCCAGATCGGCCTTGCCGGCGTGTTCGCGCTGCCAGTCGTCGCGGTGACGGGTGACATCGACGATTGCCGGCACCTGGTTCCAGCTGGTCAGCAAGATCACCCCGATCGGCCCGGAGATGGCGTCGCAGAGCGCGTGCAGTTCGTCTTCCTCGCGCGGCGCGTCCGGCCAGCGGCCGATCTCGTCGAGCAGGGGCAGGCTGCCGATGTCCTGCAGCAAGCCGGCGAGCAGGGCATCCTCCACGGCAATGCCCGGGCAGCGGCCGCACAGCGCCGCGCTGTAGGCGGCGCGCAGCTGGGCGTTCTTCCAGCGGTTGCGGAAGACCCGCTGCAAGGTCGGTTCGGTGCTGGTGAACAGGTTGCGCAGGGAGAACGCCAGAACCAGGTTGTTGAGGTTGCGGATGCCCAGGCGGCCGAGGACGTCGCGCAGGTGCTGGCAGGGGCGGCCGGTCTTGAACAGCGGGTTCTCGGCGAACTGCATGAGGTAGGCGGCCAGCGCCGGGTCGCCGTTGATCACCCGTGACAACTGTTCCAGCTGGGTCCGTGAATCTTCCAGCAGGCGCCGGATGGCTTCGGCGTTCTCGGGCATCTGCGGGACTCGGGCCTCGCCGCGCAGAAAGCGGTCGAGGAGGGCGAGACGCAGGTTTCTGGCGTCGGCATGGGGTTGGCTTTGCATGGGGGCTCGCTATTGCAGATTGACAAGCCGGTGAGGCTTTCCTAGGGTGCCGCGGCTACTTTCACGGCAGGTGCACCATGGCGCAGACGCAGGATCGGATCAAGCTCGAGGCAGGCTGGAAGGCCGTATTGCGCGACGAGTTCGACAAACCCTACATGCGGCAGCTTAGCGAGTTTCTGCGCCAGGAGAAGGCGGCCGGCAAGGTCGTTTTCCCGCCCGGGCCGCTGATCTTCAATGCCTTGAACTCCACGCCGCTCGATCAGGTGAAGGTGGTGATACTCGGTCAGGACCCCTACCACGGGCCCGGCCAGGCCCACGGCCTGTGCTTCTCGGTACAGCCGGGCGTGCCCACTCCGCCGTCGCTGCAGAACATCTACAAGGAGCTCAAGCGCGACCTGAACATCAACATCCCGCGCCACGGCTACCTGCAGCACTGGGCGGAACAGGGCGTGCTGCTGCTGAACACTTCGCTGACGGTGGAGCAGGGCAATGCCGGCTCCCACGCGGCGAAGGGCTGGCAGCCGTTCACCGACCGCATCATCGAGGTGGTGAGCGAGCGGCGCCCGCACCTGGTGTTCCTGCTCTGGGGCTCCCACGCGCAGGGCAAGCAAAAGCTCATCGATGCGACCAAGCACCTGGTGTTGAAGTCCGCGCATCCCTCGCCGCTCTCCGCGCACCGCGGCTTCAACGGCAACGGGCATTTCAGTCGCACCAACAAGTACCTGCAGCAACAGGGCCTGGAGCCCATCGATTGGCGCCTGCCGGACGCGCCTTGAGTGCCGGCGCTACGCCCGGGCGCCGGTTTTTGCGCGATTTCCAGCGAAAGGTGAGCGAAAGCTCGCCGCATTAGGATCGACGTGCCGCCGATTCCGATCGGCGCCTGGCCACAGAGCCAGTTACAAAAACAACAACGGTGATCGCCATGAAACGTCCCTTGCCGCTCTTCCAGTCTCTCCCGCCGATCGTTTGCTCTGCGCCAGAAACGTTGCGCTGACAGCATGCCGTGCCCTGAACCGATGCTGACGTTGCTCGATCGTCGACAGCCGGCGCGTCTGCCCTGTGCGCCGCTTTCGTTGCCCGGTCTGCGGACGGGCGGGCGAGGATCGGGCCTGACGAGCCGCGCCTCACCTCGAAGTGGGCAGTCGGCATCCGCGCCTGTATCCTGCTCGGCGGTTTCGCCGACGGGGATTTTCCCGGCCACGGCGGCGTCTGATGCGAACGGCAAAAGCCCGGGCAGGCAGGAAGTCCGGGCTTCCGGGTCGCCACGTTTAGCGTCATCCGAACACTCTCGAACTCCCTAGAGGAACCATCATGGAATGGCTCACCAATCCGGAAATCTGGATTGCCTTCTTCACCCTGACCGCCCTGGAAATCGTCCTCGGCATCGACAACATCATCATGATCTCGATCCTGGTGGGGCGGATGCCCAAGCACATGCAGCCGAAGACGCGCTTCTTCGGGCTGGCGCTGGCGATGGTCACGCGGATTCTGCTGCTGCTGTCGATCACCTGGGTGATGCGCCTAACGGCGGACCTGTTCCATGTCCTCGGCCAGGGGATTTCCGGGCGTGACCTGATCCTCTTCTTCGGCGGCCTGTTCCTGCTCTGGAAGAGCAGTTCGGAGATCTACCACGGCCTCGAGGGCGAAGACGAAACCGCCGGCGAAGAGCCGAAAAGCAAGGCCAGCGGTTTCGTCGGCACCATCATCCAGATCGCCATCATCGACATCGTCTTCTCGCTGGACTCGGTGATCACCGCGGTCGGCATGGTCGCCCACGTCCCGGTGATGATCGCCGCGATCGTCGTCGCGGTGATGGTGATGATGCTGGCCGCCGGCACCATCAGCGACTTCATCGAAAAGCACCCGTCGCTGAAGATGCTCGCCCTGTCGTTCCTCATCGTGGTCGGTACGGTGCTGATCGCCGAAGCCTTCGAGGTCCACGTGCCGAAGGGCTATGTCTACTTCGCGATGGCCTTCTCGCTGGGTGTCGAGGCGCTGAACATCCGCCTGCGCACCAAGCTGGGCCGCAAGCAGAACGACCCGGTCAAGCTGCGCAAGGACATTCCCGGCGGCGAATGAGCCGCGACGCCTCCCTCTCCCGTGCGGGGAGGGAGGCGTGTTTCACCTCCCTTCATCCAGGCGTCTGCGCCAGATCCGGAACAGCGGTTCGGCGAGGAACAGCACCAGCAGCAGACGCATCACCTGCATCGCCGTCACCAGCGGCACCGACAGCGCCAGGGTCTCCGCCGTGAGGCTCATCTCGGCGATCCCGCCGGGCATCATGCCCAGCGTCAGCGAGCGGATATCCAGCGCCGTCAGCGCGCCCAGGGCGAATGCCGCCAGCGTGGCGAGCGCCATCATCAAGGCCGTGGAAAACAGCGTGCGCAGCAGGAACGCCGGTGCGCGGCGGAAGAATGCACGGTCGAAATGACAGCCCAGCCCGCTGCCGATGAGCAATTGGCCAAGCTGGCTGGCACCGTGCGGCAGGCCGATGTGCAGGTTCCAGACGATGCTCGCGGTGGCGCTCACCAGCAGCGGGCCGAACAGCCACGGGTTCGGCTGCTGCAGGCGTTGCCATAGCCAGGCGAGCAGCGCGCCGGCCGGCAGCAGCACGGCCAGCCAGAGCCCGTCCACCGGCGCCGCCTGGAACTGCGCGTCGCCGTCGCCCATCAGCAGTTTGAAGATCGTCGGCACGCAGAGCACCAGGGCCACCACCCGCAGGCTTTGCGCCGCGGCTACCCGGCTGAGTACCGCGCCGTGACGCTGGCCGAGGTTGACCATCTCCCCGGAGCCGCCGGGCATGCAGGAAAAGAACGCGGTGGCCGGGTCTTCGCCGGTGCGCCGCAGCAGCCACACGGCGGCGACGCTGGAGAGGAGGGTGAACAGGGCGCCGAAGAGGATCAGCCAGAAGTGCGCCAGCACCTGCTCCACCACTTCGGGGCTGAAGTGCAGGCCGATGCCGACGCCGATGATGCATTGACCGGTCTTGCGGCCGCCTGGCAGATCACGGATCTGCCAGGGGGTGGTGCAGCGGAACAGGATGACCGCCACCAGGGCGCCGATCATCCATGGCAGGGGCCAGTGGGCGAGGCTGGCCAGCAGCCCGCCCAGCGCGCCTACGAGTGGGGTCGCCCACCAGGCGCGCCAGCCATCACGCATCGGCCAGGGTGCGCTGCCGGGCGCTGCGGCGGCGCCAGATGCGCAGCAGCGGCAGGGCCAGCATCACCACCACCAGGGCCCAGGTGCTCATGCTGATCGGGCTCGACCAGAGGATGCCCAGTTCGCCGTTGGAGATCGACAGCGCACGGCGCAGGTTCTGCTCCATCAGCCCGCCAAGGATGAAGCCCAGCAGGATCGGCGACAGGGGGAAGTCCAGCTTGCGCAGGATGTAGCCCATGATGCCGATGCCGACCATCAGGAACAGGTCGAAGGTGGTGGCATGCACTGCGTACACGCCGATCGCGGTGATGATGGCGATCACCGGCACCAGCGCCCAGTTCGGTACGGCGAGGATGCGGGTGAAGATGCGGATCATCGGGATGTTCAGGATCACCAGCATGATGTTGGCGACGAACAGCGAGGCGATCAGGCCCCAGACGAGGTCAGGCTGTTGCTGGAACAGCAGCGGGCCGGGGGTAATGTTGTACAGGGTCAGCGCGCCGATCATCACCGCGGTGGTGCCCGAGCCGGGTACGCCGAGGGTCAGCATGGGCACCAGAGCACCGCAGCAGGACGCGCCGATGGCGGTTTCCGGGGCTGCCAGGCCGCGCATGTCGCCCTTGCCGAAATTGCCCTTGTCTCCGGCCATGCGTTTTTCGGTCATGTAGGCCACGGCGCTGGCCAGGGTCGCGCCGGCGCCCGGCAGTACCCCCATGAAGAAGCCCAGCAGGCCGCAGCGGATGTTCACGACGAACACCGAGGCCGCTTCCTTCATGTTGAACAGCATGCGCCCGGTGGCCTTGACCGCTGCGTGGCCATGGTGGGTCTTTTCCAGCAGCAGGAGGATCTCGCTGATGGAGAACAGGCCCAGCACCAGCACCACGAACTGGATGCCGTCGGCCAGGTGCACGTTGTCGCCGGTGAAGCGGTACACACCGCTGTTGGCATCGATACCCACGGTGGAGAGGAACAGGCCGATCAGCGCGGCGATGAAGGTCTTCAGCGGCTTGTCGCCAGCCATGCCGCCCAGGGCGACGATGGCGAACACCATCAGCACGAAGTACTCCGCCGGCCCGAAGGCGATCGCCCATTTCGCCAGCAGCGGGGCGAACAGCACCATCCCGCAGGTGGCGATCAGCGCGCCGATGAACGAGCTCCACGCCGACAGCGACAGGGCCACGCCGGCCAGGCCCTGACGCGCCATGGGGTAACCGTCGAGGGTGGTCATCACGGTGGAGGCTTCACCGGGGATGTTCAGCAGGATCGAACTGATCCGGCCGCCGTATTCGCAGCCCAGGTAGACCGCGGCCAGCAGGATCAGCGCCGATTCCGGTGGCAGGCCCAGGGCGAAGGCGATGGGGATCAGCAGGGCCACGCCGTTGATCGGGCCCAGGCCCGGCAGCAGGCCGACCACGGTGCCGATCAGGGTGCCGGTGAGGGCGGTGACCAGGTTGTAGGGGCTCAGGGCGACGCCGAAGCCCTGGCCCAGGTAGCTCAAAGTATCCATGTGTCAGTTCTCCAGTGCGCTCAGCAGGCCTAGGGGCAGGGGCACGTCCATCACGCGATCGAACAGCCAGTAGAGGAAGATGCTCATGCCCACCACGACGACGGCGCCGGGCAGCCAGCGGCCGCCATACAGGCGTGCCATGGGCAGGCCGACCAGGATCGCGCTGAGGATGAAACCCAGCGACTCGAAGGTGGCGGCCAGGACGATCAGCAGACCGACGCAGGCGGCGATCTTGATCAGGCTTTCGCGGTCCAGTTGCGGCTCGTCTTCCTTGTGCACGATGGGGGTGGGGCGGATGGCCAGGTACAGCAGGCCCAGGCTCATCAGCCCGAGCATCAGCAACGGGTAGGCCCGGGGTCCGACCGGTTCATAGGAAAATGCAGCCTGGTAGGGCCAGGCCATCACGGCCAGGGCGGCGCATACGGCCAGCAGAACCAGGGCGAAAAGGCGTTGCAGGATCATGGAAGAATCCTCGTTGGAGATGCTCGAACTGGATGAGTGAACGGGGTGCTGAAGCCGAAAGGCTTACTGGATCAGCCCGAATTCCTTGGCCAGCGACTTGTATTCCGCCACCTGCTTCTTCACGTAGGCATCCAGCTCCTCGCCGGTCAGGGCGAAGGGGAACAACTCACGCTGGTCGCGCAACTTGGCGAAGTCTTCGGAGGCGAGCATCTTGTCGAACGAGTCCTTCCACCAGGCGTAATCCTCATCGCTGACCTTCGGCCCGAGGTAGAAGCCGCGAACCACCGGCCAGACGATGTCGTAGCCCTGCTCCTTGGCGGTGGGGATGTCCTTCATTTCCGGCTCGTCCATACGGTTTTCCGAGAGCACGGCGAGGATGCGGATGTTGCCGCTCTGGATGTGCGGCATGGAGTCGGAAATGTCGGTGGAGCCGATCTGGATATGTCCTCCGAGCAGCGCGGTGGCGATCTCGCCGCCGCCTTCCAGGGCCACGTAGCGCAGGTCGCGCGGGTTGATCCCGGCGGCCTTGGCGATCAGCGCGGTCTGCATCCAGTCCTGGCTGCCCACGGTGCCGCCGGAGCCGATCACCACCTTGCCCGGGTCTTTCTTCAGTGCCGCGACCAGATCGTCGAGGGTCTTGTAGGGCGAGTCGCTCTTCACCGCGATGGCGCCGTAGCTGGTACCCACGGCGGCCAGCCACTTCACGGCGTTCTCGTCGAAACGGCCGAACTTGCCCTGCGCGAGGTTGAGCAGCGAACCGCTGGACCAGGCCACCAGGGTGCCGGCGTCGGCCGGGCGCTGGGCGACTACGGCGTTGTAGGCGACCGCGCCGACGCCGCCGGGCATGTAGGTGACGCGCATCGGTTTGCTCAGCAGCTTGGCGTCCACCAGGGCGCTCTGGGCCAGCTTGCAGGTGAGGTCGAAGCCGCCGCCGGGCGCGGCCGGTGCGATGCACTCGGGACGCTTGGGTTCGGCCAGCAACTGGCCCGAGATCAGTAGGCAGGACGCAGCCAGGGCAAGGCGGGTGAGGGCAATCTTCATCGGTGTTCTCCTTTGGGTCTTATTGTGAATCACCAGATCGGCAGGGCGTAGCTGACGATCAGGCGTAGCTCGTCCGCATCACGGGCGAAGGTAGAACGGAATCCCGCATGGCGGGCACGGAAGGTCAGGTCCTTGAGCGCGCCGCTCTGAACCACGTACTTGAACTCGACATCGCGCTCCCACTCGCGGCCTTCCTCGGTGCTGCCGGTGACCTTGGCGTTGTCGCCGCTGATGTAGCGGGTCAGGAAGCTCAGGCCGGGCACGCCCATGGCGGCGAAGTTCAGGTCGTAGCGGGCTTGCCAGGAACGCTGGTCGGCGTTGGCGAAGTCGTTGATCTGCACGAAGTTGACCAGGAAGGGGTCGCTGCCATCGATGTAGGCGAAACCGGTGTCGCCGCTCATGCGCTGTTAGCCGAGAGCGAACTTGTGGCTGCCCTGGGCGTAGCTGAGCATGCCGTTGAGCGCGCGATTGTCCACCTTGCCGGCTTCGGCGCGGCCGCTGTCGTCGCTGATGGCGTAGCGCAGGTCGGCGCTGAGGGTGCCGGCGCCCAGGGGCTGGCTGGCGAGCAGGCCGAGGAAGTGCTGGCGGTAGACGTCATCCAGTTCGGCGAAGTAGTAGCGCCCGGTGAGCTGCTTGCTGAAGGCGTAGTCGGCGCCGGCCAGGTCGAAGTGCGAACCGCTGGCGGCACTGGCGAAGCGGCGGTTCTTGTTGTTCAGCGCGATGTCTTCGGAGTTGGTCGAGGCGCGGTCCTTGACCTCGCGCAGGCGACCACCGGTGAAGGTCAGGCCGGCGATCTCCTTCGAGCTCAGCAGGCCGCCCTCGAACACCTGGGGCAGGATGCGGCTGTCGCTGGCCTTGACAACCGGCAGCTCGGGGATGTGGCTGCCCAGGCGCAGCTCGCTCTTGGAAAAGCGCATCTTCGCGGTGAGGCCAAGCTTGCCGTACTCGCCCGGGGTGCCGCCGTCGTCCTGCACCGGCAGCAGGTCGGTGCCGCTCTGGCCGCGACCGGAGTCGAGCTTGATGCCGAGCATGCCGAGGGCGTCCAGGCCGAAGCCGACGGTGCCTTCGGTGTAGCCGGACTCGACGTTGAGGATGAAGCCCTGGGCCCATTCGTCGCGGCGCGACTGGCCAGCGCCGTCACGGAAATCGCGGTTCAGGTAGATGTTGCGGGCTTCCAGGGTCGCCGAGCTGTCTTCGAAGAAGTCGGCCTGGGCGAAGGGGGCGAGCGAGCAGCCTACGAGGCTGAGCGTCAGGGTGCGAACAGGCGGCAGCGCCTGGCGGGATGCAGTGAGCATCGGTGGTCTCCAATTCTTGTTTTTGTGAACGCGGCCCGACCAGGAGCCTGCGTCTTTGGGTGGTTCTTGCCACCCTGGCCGGATGCTAGGGGCTGAAACTTTCGCCAGCCTTTCAGCGTGAAAGAAATCTCCCGGTGTCATTCACAGCGGCTTTCTGGCCGTTACACTTCAGCCCGATCGCCCGTCTTCCGGAGTGCCGCCTTGCGAATCCTGCTGGTCGAAGACCACCCCCAACTGGCCGAGAGCGTCGCCCAGGCCTTCAAGGCCGTGGGCTGGACGGTGGACGTGCTGCACGACGGCGTGGCTGCCGACCTGGCCCTGGCCAGCGAGAACTACGCCCTGGCGGTGCTCGACGTGGGGTTGCCGCGCATGGATGGCTTCGAGGTGCTGGCGCGCCTGCGCGAGCGGGGCAAGACGCTGCCGGTGCTGATGCTCACCGCGCGCGTCGAGGTCAAGGACCGGGTGCATGGCCTCAACCTCGGCGCGGACGACTACCTGGCCAAACCCTTCGAGCTCAGCGAGCTGGAGGCGCGGGTCAAGGCGCTGCTGCGGCGCAGCGTGCTCGGCGGCGAACAGCAGCAACGCTGCGGCCCGTTGCTCTACGACCTCGGCACCCGGCGCTTCAGTCTCGACGACGAGGTGCTGACGCTCACTTCCCGCGAGCAGGCGGTGCTGGAGGTGCTGATTGCCCGGCCGGGCCGGGTGATGAGCAAGGAGCAGCTGGCTTCCCAGGTGTTCGGCCTGGACCAGGAGGCGAGCCCGGACGCCATCGAGATCTACATCCACCGCCTGCGCAGGAAACTCGAAGGCAGCGCGGTGCGCATCGTCACCTTCCGGGGCCTCGGCTACCTGCTGGAACACCAGGATGCGTGAAATCGGCAGCCTGCGCGGACGGCTGCTGCTGCGCCTGGCCGCGCTGCTCACGGTTCTGTTGCTGATAGGCAGCCTGACCGCCTACTTCAACGCCCGCGAGGCTGCCGACACCGCCTACGACCGCACCCTGCTGGCCTCGGCGCGGGCCATTTCCGCCGGGCTCTACGAGACCGACGGCCGGCTCAAGGCCGATGTGCCCTACGTGGCCCTGGACACCTTCGCCTACGACAACGCGGGACGCATCTTCTACCAGGTGACCGACATCGAGGGGAACCTGGTATCCGGCTACGAGAACCTGCCCGGCCCGCCGAAGGGGATGCCGCGCACCAATGACTATCCGGCCCTGGCGCGCTTCTACGATGCGCGCTACGAGGGCGTCGACGTGCGTGTGGTGAGCCTGCTGCGGCCGGTGAGCGAGGAGAGCATCAAGGGCATGGCGGAAATCCGCGTGGCCGAGACCGAGGAAGCCCGCGAGCGCCTCGCACGCGGGCTGCTGGTGGACACTCTGTGGCGCCTCGCGGTGATGTCGCTGGCGGCGCTGGGGCTGGTCTGGCTGGTGGTGAGCGCGGCGCTGCGCCCGCTGACCGAACTGCGCAACGCCGTGGAGGAACGCCAGGCCGACGACCTGCGCCCGTTGCCGGTGGTGGCGGTGCAGGCCGAACTGAAGCCGTTGGTGGACGCCCTCAACCAGTTCACCGAGCGCCTGCGCGGGCTGTTCCAGCGCCAGGCGGATTTCATCGCCGATGCCTCCCACGAGTTGCGCACGCCACTGGCGGCGCTCAAGGCGCGGGTGGAACTGGGGTTGCGCGAGCGGGAGCCGGAGCAGTGGCATCGCACCCTGGTGGAGGCCGCCGCCAACACCGACCGGCTCACCCACCTGGCCAACCAGTTGCTGTCCCTGGCGCGCATCGAGAGCGGTGCGCGCGCCATCGCCGAGGGCGGCGCCGAGCGCATCGAGCTTGGGGCGCTGGCACGTGAGCTGGGCATGGCGCTGGCGCCGCTGGCCCATGCGCGGGGCATCGCCGTCGCGCTGGAGGCGGAAGACGCGGCCTGGGTGATGGGTGAGCCGACGCTGCTCAACGAGCTCCTGAGCAACCTGCTGGACAACGCGATGGCGCACAGCGCGAGCGGCGGCAACGTCATCCTGCGGGTGGTCGCGCCGGCGACGCTGGAGGTCGAGGACGACGGTCCGGGGATTCCTGCGGCGGAGCGCGACAAGGTCTTCCAGCGCTTCTACCGGCGCAACCCTCAGGTCGGCGGCGCCGGGCTGGGGTTGGCGATCGTCGGCGAGATCTGCCGTGCCCACCTGGCGCAGATCAGCCTCCACGAGGGCGCCCAGGGCGGTTTGCTGGTGCGGGTGCGTTTCCCCGAAGCGGGCTGAGTGGCGGGCGTAGCGCGGACTGTGCGTGCGTTGTGCGGTGGCGCGTTTACCGCGTCATGCTCAGCGACTGCCGGGTTTCCATCAGGTACAGGGCTACCCTTCCGCTGGCGCGCAGGCTGGCCAGGCCACGGTTGAACCGAACCATCAGGGCGTCGTTGCCGGCCACCTTGCGCGACAGCAGCAAGTGCAGGCTGTCGCTGCGCAGCGGCTTGGGAGCGTAGGTGAGGCGCGCGCGCTCGGCGGCGCTGAAGTGGCTGTGCAGCAGGTCCATGGCGACGACGGGATCGATGGGAAACACATCCAGACGGTTCGCCAGGAGCATCCGCAGCCCCTGTTCTTCGCTGGGCAGGCGGACCACCTTGAGTTCGCCGGACTGCTCGGCGCGCTGGAAATCCGCGCCATAGTCATAGCCGTTGATGCCGCCGATGCGCAGCCCGCGAAGGTCGGCAACGCGTTGCCAGTTCAGCGTCTCACCCTTGCGATGAAACAGGCTGTAGCCGCTGCTGACCACTTCGGTGCTGACGTAGAACTGCGTGTCACGCTCGGGGCTGCGCAGCCAGACCGCCGTGCCGGCGCGCTGGCCCTGTTCGGCCAGGTGAAGCGCGCGCGCCCAGGGCAGGAATTCCCACTTCACCTGGACGCCTTCGATGGCGAAGGCTTTGCTGACGATGCGCGAGGCCACGCCATTGTGAGGCAGCTGCTGGCCCAGGTACGGCGCCCACTCGCCGTTGGTGAGGACGACTTCCTCCGCCGCCACGCCATGGCCGAACAGCACGAGCGAAGCGAACAACAGGTAGGTCAACGACTGGCGCATGGCTAATTCCTTTTGGCCGTCGGGTGAGATGAAACCGCCCCTTAGTCGGCGGCCCATCATGCGGAGGCGCTGCTCAGCGAAGCATGCTCATCGCCGCTTCCATCGCATTGGACAACTCGTCCTCCGCCTGCATGTCGATGTTCGGATCGAGACCCAGCTTGGCGAAGGCGCTGATGCCGCTCCAGTCCAGCTGGGTGAACGGGTGCTTGGTGCCCAGGTAGCTCTGCAGCGTGGCGACCTGGACGATATCGACGTAATCGACCTTTTCCGAGTTGCGGGTGAAGTCGAGGTACTCGCCGGGCACCACCGCGATCGGCAGCGGGAAATCCCAGGTGCGCAGGATCTTGTCGCCAATGACCGGGTGGATGCGCTCGATCACATGGTTGAGGCTGATTGAATCGTTCATCAGTTCGGCGTGATCCTCGGCGTAGGTGAGGATCGGCAGTGCGCCGATCTGGTGGACCAGCCCGGCGAGGGTCGCCTGGTCAGGCGCCAGGCGGGTGTAGCTGCGGCACAGCACATGGCAGATGCCGGCGATTTCGGTGCTGCGGTTCCACACCTCGCGCATCTTGCGATCGATGACGTCGGAGGTGGCTTGGAACATCTGCTCCATGGCCAGGCCCGTGGCCAGGTTGCAGGTGTAGTTGATGCCGAGCCGGGAGACCGCCATCTGCAGATCGGTGATCTCCTTGTTGGTGCGCAGCAGCGGGCTGTTGACCACCTTGATGATGCGTGCGCTGAGCGCGGCGTCGTTGCCGATGACCTTGCTCAGCGCGGGGATGCCGATGTTCGGGTCTTCGGCCGCCTCGCGAACGCGCAGCGCGACTTCCGGCAGCGTCGGCAGTACCAGTTCGTCGTTCTCGATCGCCTGAATCAACTCGTGTTGTACTTTTTCGGCAAGCTTGCTCATGGGTTCTCTCTGAGGTTTCAGGCGTTCTTGGGGGACTGCGCTCAGCGCATGATCTCGCGATCGGCGTCCAGGCTGTAGGGCAGGTCCAGCAGGCGCAGGGTGGGCCCGTCGCTGCTCGCCAGGTGAATCCGGCCGTCGCCGACGGCGTCTTCCTGGAGCACGGCGAGCAGCTCGATGCCGTCCTCCGAGTGGGCGGCGAGCACGACCTCGCCGACGCTGGTGCTATGAACCGGGGAGAACAGTTCCGTGCCGGGAGCGGGCAGGTCGGCGTCACCGGCCAGCCGTTGCAGGCGCCGCTTGAGCTTGCCGAGGTACTGCATGCGCGCGACGATTTCCTGTCCGGTGTAGCAGCCCTTCTTGAAGCTGACGCCACCGACGGCCTGCAGGTTGATCATCTGTGGAATGAACGCCTCGCGGGTTTCGCCGAAGACCTGGCCGACCCCGGCGCGAATCTGCGTCAGCTTCCAGGCGTCGACGTCTGCCGTTGGCAGCAGGGCGACCAGCTTGCCGAGCAACGTCGGTGCCTGGTCCGCCGGAGCCCAGAGTTCTGCGCGGCCGTTCTCCAGGCGCAAGGCGAGCAGGCCATCCTTTTGCTGCAGCGCGCCGGGTTCCGGTGCCAGGGCGAAGCCCAGTTCGCCGAGGGCCGAATCACCCTCGAACAGGCCGAAGCGCGACCAGGCGTCGCTTTCATCGAACAGCTTGGACTTGGAAAACACGGCGTATTTCTTCAGGTCCTCGAGCTGCGGCTGGACCAGTTCGGCGGCCATCGCCAGCAGGTAACCATCGCCCTGGGGCAGGATGCGGAAGCTCGACAGCATGCGTCCCTTGGGCGTGCAGCGGGCGCCGAGACTGTGGCTTTCGTTCAGGTAATTGAGGTTGCAGGTCAGCTGGCCCTGGAGAAATGTGCTCGCATCCGGACCACGAACGGCGATGACGCCCTCGTGGGCGAGTGGGCAGAAAAAAGCGGAGTCGGCCATGGAGTTCGCTGCGCAAGGGTTTGGAGCGTCATCATAGAGTGCCGCTCCCGGGTTGTCAGCGGGTGTCGGCCGAGGGGCAGGTGGCTATAATGCCGGCCTTCACAAAGGAGCCCGCTGCATGGTCGACGATATCGAACTCAACAGACTTTTCTGGCACAGCCGCCGCGGCATGCTGGAACTCGACGTGCTGCTGGTGCCATTCGTGCGCGAGGTCTATCCCAACCTCGATGACGAGGACCGCGCGCGTTACCGCAAGCTGCTCGCCTGCGAGGATCAGGACATGTTCGGCTGGTTCATGCAGCGCGGCGAACCGGACGATCCGGACCTCCAGCGCATGGTTCGCATGATCCTGGACCGTGTCCAGCCCAAGTGATCGATTCGAATGCCACTGGCGACCGTCGCGGTGGCTGCTGGCGTTCTACCTGGTCGCGGCCGTGCTGGCCTCGATAGCGGTCATCGTCGCCGACATTCCCTGGCCATTCCGGCTGCTCGGCCTCGTACTGTGTCTCGCCCACGCGGCGTGGTATCTGCCGCGCAACGTGCTGCTGAGCGCAGACGCCGCATTTCGCGGGTTGCAGCATGACGAGGATGGCTGGCGGCTGTGGAGCCGGGGCGCCGGCTGGCAGCCTGTTCAACTGCGACCGGACAGCCTGGCGTTACCCTCGATCGTGGTGCTGCGCTTTCGTTTTCCTGGGCAGCGCCGGGTACGCAGCCTGTGCATTCCCCGCGACGCCCTGAGCCGTGCGGAGCATCGGCGCCTGCGGGTCTGTCTGAAATTCAGTCGGCGTAGATGGGCGGCAGCAGAATAGTGTCGTGGGCTTCGGCCTGCATCTCCGGGTAATCCAGGGTGTAGTGAAGGCCGCGGCTTTCGTGACGCTGCATCGCCGAGCGGATGATCAGGTCGGCGACCTGCGCCAGGTTGCGCAGCTCGATCAGGTCGCGACTCACCTTGTAGTTGCTGTAGAACTCGTCGATCTCGTTGAGCAGCAGGCGCACGCGATGCTGGGCGCGCTGCAGGCGCTTGTTGGTGCGCACGATGCCGACGTAGTCCCACATGAAGCGCCGCAGCTCGTCCCAGTTGTGCGCGATGATCACATCCTCGTCCGAGTCGGTGACCTGGCTGGAGTCCCAAGTTGGCAGCTTGCTGGGCAAGGTGACGTCGTCCAGCTGCCCGACGATGTCCGCCGCCGCCGAACGTGCGTAGACGAAACACTCCAGCAGCGAGTTGCTGGCCATTCGGTTGGCGCCGTGCAGGCCGGTGAAACTGGTCTCGCCTATCGCATAGAGGCCGGGAATGTCGGTGTGTCCATGCTGGTCGACCAGAACGCCGCCGCAGGTGTAATGAGCGGCGGGGACCACCGGAATCGCTTCGCGGGTGATGTCGATGCCGAAATCCAGGCAGCGCTCGTAGACCGTGGGGAAATGTGCCTTGATGAATTCGGCGGGCTTATGGCTGATGTCGAGATAGACGCAGTCAACCCCCAGCCGCTTCATCTCGTGGTCGATGGCGCGGGCGACGATGTCGCGCGGGGCGAGCTCGGCGCGCGGGTCGAAGCGCTGCATGAAGCGCTCGCCGTTGGGCAGCTTGAGCAAGCCGCCCTCGCCACGCACGGCTTCGGTGACCAGGAAACTCTTCGCCTGCGGGTGATAGAGGCAGGTCGGATGGAACTGGTTGAACTCCAGGTTGCCCACCCGGCAGCCGGCGCGCCAGGCCATGGCGATACCGTCGCCACAGGCGCCGTCCGGGTTGCTGGTATAGAGGTAGACCTTGGAGGCACCGCCGCTGGCGAGCACGACGAAGCGCGCGTGGTAAGTGTCCACTTCTCCGCTGTCGCGATTGAGTACGTAGGCGCCGAGGCAACGCTTGCCGTGCAGGCCGAGTTTGCGCTCGGTGATCAGGTCGACGGCCACGCGCTGCTGCAGCAGCTCGATGTTCGGCTTGCGTCGCGCCTGGTCCAGCAGGGTGTTGAAGATCGCGGCGCCGGTGGCGTCCGCCGCGTGGATGATACGCCGATGGCTGTGGCCGCCCTCGCGCGTCAGGTGAAAGGCGAAGCCGCCATCCTCGCGATCCGTCTCGTCATCCGGGGTGAATGGCACGCCCTGGTCGATCAGCCACTGAATGGCTTCGCGGCTGTGCTCGACGGTGAAGCGCACGGCGTCTTCGCGGCACAGGCCGGCACCCGCGACGAGGGTGTCCTCGACATGCGATTCGACGGTGTCGGCGTGGTCCAGCACCGCCGCTACGCCACCCTGCGCCCAGTAGGTCGAACCATTCGCCAGCTCGCCCTTGCTGAGCACGGCGATACGCAGATGGGACGGCAGGGTGAGGGCGAGGGTGAGGCCGGCAGCACCGCTGCCAATGACCAGGACGTCGTGCTGTAAGTGTTGGCTCATGACCAGATTCCGCGGAAGAAGCGGGACCTAGTATATAGAGCAGGGGCTCGGCACAATAGCGGGCTTATGTCGTTCGGTGGTGCTCTGGAACTTTCTAATTCAGCCAGGTTCCATAGCAGGTTACCTAGAAAGGTACGCCCGGCGCTTGTGGTGTAAGTAGTCTCACGGTTGCCCTCACTTCAAGGCTCGGCATAAAGACGTATTCGATGCAGTGGAAAGCCCACTGCCTGATTTTCCAAGCAGAACCTGAGCGGGCTGCTGGAGCTTTGCCTGGAGGGGAGAACTTTTGCGCAACATGTGGGTCTATTTTGCTAAGCCGATCTGTCACGGAGCGCGACCTAACTCCAGGCTCAACGAGGAGTTGTCATGCTAACCCAGGAGCAGGATCAGCAGCTGGTCGAGCGTGTTCAGCGCGGAGACAGAAGGGCTTTCGATTTGCTGGTGCTCAAGTACCAGCACAAGATTTTGGGTCTGATCGTGCGTTTCGTGCACGACAGCCATGAGGCTCAGGACGTGGCTCAGGAAGCCTTCATCAAGGCATACCGGGCACTGGGAAACTTTCGCGGGGACAGCGCGTTCTATACGTGGTTGTACCGGATCGCCATCAACACGGCCAAGAATCACCTGGTAGCACGCGGTCGTCGTCCACCCGACAACGACGTGAGTGCCGAAGACGCGGAGTTCTATGACGGCGATCACGCCCTGAAGGACATCGAGTCGCCGGAACGAGCAATGCTGCGGGACGAGATCGAGGACACGGTCCATCGAACCATCCAGCAGTTGCCTGAGGATTTGCGTACAGCGCTGACGCTGCGCGAGTTCGATGGTTTGAGCTACGAGGACATTGCGAGCGTCATGCAGTGTCCGGTGGGCACTGTACGTTCGCGCATCTTCCGAGCGCGAGAAGTGATCGATAAAGCATTGCAACCCTTGTTGCATGATAACTCCTAAGACAGCGGCGAAAGCCAAGAGAGGAACTGCCATGACTCGTGAATCCCTGCAGGAATCGCTGTCCGCGGTGATGGATAACGAAGCGGACCAACTTGAACTGCGTCGAGTGATCGCCGCCAGCGACGATGCCGACGTACGTGCCACCTGGTCCCGCTACCAGGTCGCCCGCGCCGTTATGCACAAGGAGTTGCTTGTCCCTCACCTAGACATCGCTTCCGCGGTCTCCGCAGCGATCGCTGAAGAGAAGGTTCCGGGCAAGGTTTCGACCGCCTGGCGCAGCGTTGGCCGCCTGGCCGTTGCTGCTTCGGTGACCGTCGCCGTGCTGGCAGGCGTGCGCTTCTACAACCAGGACGAAGTGGGCGGCGTTCAGCTCGCTCAACAGGCTCAGCCTTCCCAGGTAACCGTGCCTCAACAGGTCGCTGGTGGCGCTGTGCTCGCAGGCTTCACCGCCAACGGTGCCCAGGCCGAGACTCCGGTTGCTGCAGACGGCAATCAGGCAGCCTGGCATGACCAGCGTCTGGCCGAGTACCTGCGTCAGCACGCCCAGCAGTCCGCCTCCAACGGTGTCGAAGGCCCTCTGCCTTACGCCCGCGCAGCGAGCCTCGAAGAACAGCACTGAGGGGTTACATGCGCAGTCTCCCCTTGGTGGTGTTGATGGGGGGCTTGTTGGCGACCTCGGCGGCCAATGCCGCCGATGCGCAGGACTGGCTTCTCAAACTGCAAAGCGCCGAGCAACAGAAAAGCTTCCATGGGACGTTCGTTTATGAGCGCGATGGGAGCTTTTCCACGCATGGCATCTGGCATGAGGTGGACGCGAGTGGCGCCGTGAAAGAGCGGCTGTTGCAACTCGACGGTCTTGCTTACGAAGTGCTGCGCACCAACGGCAAAACCGATTGCGCCACCGGTACGCCGGTTGAGCAGTCGAGCGAGGCGGGCCAGTCCTGGCTCACCCGCACGCTGGACCCTCAGCAACTCTCCCAATGGTATGACTTGCGCGATGCGGGCGAATCCCGGGTCGCGGGTCGCAATGCCGTAGTCCTGGCACTGGTTCCGCGTGACCAGCATCGCTACGGCTTCGAGTTGCACCTCGATCGGGAAACCGCGTTGCCGTTGAAGTCCCTGCTGATCAACGAAGACGGTCACGTCCTGGAGCGTTTCCAGTTCACCGACTTCGTTCCGCAAGAGGCCGGGGATGGCGCCGCCGCCAGGGCGAGCGGCGACTGCAAGCCGGTTCAGGTCGCACAAAGCAAGGTTCTTCCCGATAACGCCTGGCGTTCGGACTGGGTTCCTCCGGGATTCACCCTGAATAGCATTCTCCAGCGACGCAGCCCTGCGTCCTCCGAGCCCGTCGCCTGCATGCTTTATGGCGATGGCATCACCCAGTTTTCTGTATTTCTCGAGCTGTTGCGCGGCGCCCGTTTCGACGATGCGCGTAGCCAACTGGGCCCGACCGTAGCCGTCTCCCGGCATATGCCGACCGCCGAGGGCGAGGTGATGGTGACCGTTGTGGGCGAGATTCCGCTGGGCACCGCCGAGCGAATAGCGCTGTCGATCCGTCCTGGTGAAGCGCAAAGCCTGCAATGAGCGAAGAAAGGCGTGATTTCGTAGTATCCGTCGTCCTGCGAGGCTCATAGATGCAAATGCCCATTTCCTGATTCTCAGCCTTGTGCTGATGTCGAGTTGCGCCGCCTGGGGTGGCGTACCAGACTCGCGGTGCCTTCGGGCGCGTGCCGAGTTTTTTTGTTTCCGGGGAGGCCCCATGTTCAAAGCAAGTTTCAAATCCTATCTGTCGGGTGTCGCGGCGCTGCTGCTGATGTCCCAGGCGCTGGTGGCGAAGGCGGAACTGCCTGATTTCACCGGACTGGTGGAAGCGGCTTCGCCCGCGGTGGTGAACATCAGTACCACGCAGAAACTGCCCGACCGCGGCGTCGCGCAATCGCAGATGCCCGACCTCGAAGGTCTCCCGCCGATGCTGCGGGAATTCCTGGAGCGCGGGATGCCTCAGCAGGGGCCCAACGCGCCCAAGGGTCGCCAGCGTGAAGCGCAGTCCCTGGGTTCGGGTTTCATTATTTCCGATGATGGTTATGTCCTGACCAACAACCACGTGGTCGCCGATGCCGATGAGATTCTCGTGCGCATGCCCGATCGCAGCGAGCTCAAGGCCAAGCTGATCGGTGCCGATCCGCGCACCGACGTGGCGTTGCTGAAAATCGACGGTAAGAACCTGCCGACCGTGAAGATCGGCAACTCCGAGGCGCTCAAGGTCGGTGAGTGGGTGCTGGCCATCGGCTCGCCGTTCGGTTTTGATCATTCCGCGACCTCCGGCATCGTCAGCGCGAAGGGCCGCAGCCTGCCGAACGAGAGCTACGTGCCGTTCATTCAGACCGACGTGGCCATCAACCCGGGTAACTCCGGCGGTCCGCTGTTCAACCTGAAGGGCGAGGTGGTCGGGATCAACTCGCAGATCTTCACCCGTTCCGGCGGGTTCATGGGCCTGTCGTTCGCCATCCCGATCGATGTCGCGATGGACGTCGCCAACCAGTTGAAGACCGACGGCAAGGTCAGCCGCGGCTGGCTGGGCGTGGTGATTCAGGAAGTGAACAAGGATCTCGCCGAGTCCTTTGGTCTCGACAAACCGGCCGGTGCGCTGGTTGCCCAGGTCCTCGACAACGGCCCGGCGGCGGCTGGCGGTCTGAAGGTCGGCGATGTCATTCTCAGCCTCAACGGTCAACCGATTGTGATGTCCGCGGACCTTCCGCACCTGGTCGGTGCGATGAAGTCGGGGTCCAAGGTCAAGCTGGAAGTCGCCCGCGAAGGTCAGCGCAAGACGCTCGAACTGACGGTCGGCGCGCTGCCGGCGGAAGGCGAGGAGATGTCGATGGGCGGCGCCGAGGAAGGCGTCGAGCGCAGCAGCAACCGTCTGGGCGTGAAGGTGGTCGAGCTGACCGCCGAGCAGAAGAAATCCCTCGATCTGCAGGGCGGCGTGGTCATTCGCGAGGTGCTCGACGGTCCCGCAGCGCTGATCGGCCTGCGTCCGGGTGACGTGATCACCCACCTGAACAACCAGTCCATCGATTCGGCGAAGACTTTCACCGAAGTTGCCCAGCAACTGCCGAAGAATCGCTCGGTATCGATGCGTGTACTGCGTCAGGGACGTGCCAGCTTCATCACCTTCAAGCTGTCCGAATAGCGGCTAAAGGCCATTGGAGCGATGTGAAAAGGGGCGCTGCGAATCGCCCCTTTTTCATGCCTGCAATCCTGCTCGGGCGTGACCTTTGAGCAGGCTATCGGGTACACTTGCCGGCTATTTTTCGGCGGGATTCTTCCGCGGTCTTTCGAGTGTTGATCCGTGAGTGATCTGAGTCATATCCGCAACTTTTCCATCATTGCCCACATCGACCACGGCAAGTCGACGCTGGCGGACCGCTTCATCCAGATCTGCGGCGGTCTTTCCGATCGCGAGATGGAGGCCCAGGTCCTCGACTCCATGGATCTGGAGCGTGAGCGCGGTATCACCATCAAAGCCCACAGCGTAACGCTGCACTACAACGCGCAGGACGGCAAAACCTACCAGCTGAACTTCATCGATACCCCCGGGCATGTCGACTTCACCTACGAAGTCAGCCGCTCTTTGGCGGCCTGCGAAGGCGCGCTGCTGGTGGTGGATGCCGGCCAGGGCGTCGAGGCGCAGTCGGTGGCGAACTGCTACACCGCCATCGAGCAGGGCCTGGAAGTGATGCCGGTGCTGAACAAGATGGACCTGCCCCAGGCTGAGCCGGAGCGGGTGAAGGACGAGATCGAGCACATCATCGGTATCGACGCGACCGACGCGGTGGCGTGCAGTGCCAAGAGCGGCATGGGCGTGATCGATGTGCTCGAGCGTCTGGTCAAGGTGATCCCGGCGCCGACCGGCGACATCGAGGCGCCGTTGCAGGCGCTGATCATCGACTCCTGGTTCGACAACTATCTGGGCGTGGTCTCGCTGGTGCGGGTACGCCACGGGAGAATCAAGAAGGGCGACAAGGTGCTGGTCAAATCCACCGGCAAGATCCATCAGGTGGACAGCGTCGGGGTATTCACTCCCAAGCACACCAGCACCGAGGACCTCAAGGCCGGTGAAGTGGGCTTCATCATCGCCGGCATCAAGGACATCCACGGCGCGCCCGTGGGCGACACCCTGACCCTGTCGAGCACGCCGGATGTCGACGTGCTCCCCGGCTTCCAGCGGATCAAGCCGCAGGTGTACGCCGGCCTGTTCCCGGTCAGCTCCGACGATTTCGAGGATTTCCGCGAAGCGCTGCAGAAGCTGACGCTGAACGACGCCGCGCTGCAGTACGAGCCGGAAAGCTCGGAAGCGCTGGGCTTCGGTTTCCGCATCGGCTTCCTCGGCATGCTGCACATGGAGATCATCCAGGAACGCCTGGAGCGCGAGTACGACCTCGACCTGATCACCACCGCGCCAACCGTGGTCTTCGAAGTGGTGATGAAGAACGGCGACACGCTCTACGTCGACAACCCGTCCAAGCTTCCCGATCTCGCCTCCATCGAGGAAATGCGCGAGCCGATCGTGCGCGCCAACATCCTGGTGCCGCAGGAACACCTGGGCAATGTCATCACCCTGTGCATCGAGAAGCGCGGCGTGCAGCGTGACATGCAGTTCCTCAGCAGCCAGGTCCAGATCAGCTACGATTTGCCGATGAACGAGGTGGTACTGGACTTCTTCGACCGCCTGAAATCGGTGAGCCGCGGTTATGCCTCGCTGGACTACGCGTTCGACCGCTTCCAGTCGGCCAACCTGGTCAAGCTCGACGTGCTGATCAACGCCGAGAAGGTCGATGCGTTGGCCCTGATCGTGCATCGTGACAAGGCGCACTACAAAGGCCGCGCCCTGACCGAGAAAATGAAAGAGCTGATCCCGCGTCAGATGTTCGACGTCGCGATCCAGGCCGCCATCGGCGGTCAGATCGTTGCGCGGACGACCGTGAAGGCGTTGCGCAAGAACGTTCTTGCCAAGTGCTATGGCGGCGATGTCAGCCGTAAGCGCAAGCTTCTGGAAAAGCAGAAGGCCGGTAAGAAGCGAATGAAACAGGTCGGTAGCGTGGAAATTCCCCAGGAAGCCTTCCTCGCCGTACTCAAAGTGGATAGCTAGATGTCGTCGATCAATTTCCCGTTGTTGCTGGTCATCGCGGTGGCCGTTTGCGGCTTCCTCGCGCTCATCGATCTGCTGGTGCTGGCGCCGCGTCGGCGTTCTGCCATCGCGGCCTACCAGGGCAGCGTCGGGCAGGCCGATCCCGTGGTGGTGGAGCGCCTGAACAAGGAGCCGCTGCTGGTCGAGTACGGCAAGTCGTTCTTCCCGGTGCTGGCCATCGTGCTGGTGCTGCGGTCGTTCCTCGTCGAGCCCTTCCAGATCCCGTCCGGCTCGATGAAACCGACCCTTGAAGTGGGCGATTTCATCCTCGTCAACAAGTTCGCCTACGGCATCCGCCTGCCGGTGCTGGACAGCAAGGTGATCGAGGTGGGCGATCCGCAGCGTGGCGACGTGATGGTGTTCCGTTACCCCAGCGATCCCAACGTCAACTACATCAAGCGTGTGGTCGGCCTGCCGGGCGACAAGGTGCGCTACACCACCGACAAGCACCTGTTCGTCAACGACCAGCCGGTTGCCGAGCAACTGATCGGCGAGGAGCCGGGCACCCTCGGCAGCGCGGTGCTTTACAAGGAACAGCTGGGCGAGGCCGAGCACCTGATCCGCAAGGAGATGAGCCGTTACCGCGCCGAACCCGGCCGCGAGTGGACGGTGCCCGGTGGTCACTACTTCATGATGGGTGACAACCGCGACAACTCCAACGACAGCCGCTACTGGAACGATCCGAAGATTCCGAAGGACGTTCTCGGCATGGTTCCGGACCGCAATATCGTCGGCAAGGCCTTTGCGGTCTGGCTGAGCTGGCCGGATCCGAAGATGAGCAACCTGCCCAATTTCAGCCGGGTCGGTCTGATCCACTGATTCGTCGACGGCGCCTCCGGGCGCCGCTGCGTTTCCCCATCGGAATACATGACATTGAGGTCGAGCATGAAAGGTGCGCGTTCGCAGAAAGGCTTTTCGCTGTTGGGCTGGATGCTGGTCCTGGCACTGGTCGCGTTCTTCGCCAGCGCGGCGTTCAAGATGATCCCGCACTATCTCGACTACATGTCGATGGAGAAGATCATCACCTCGGTGGAAACCGAGAAGGCCTCGCAGATCCGCACCATTCCCGAGTTCTACAGCCATGTCAGCCGGGGCATGCAGATCAACAACATCCGCGACCTGAACGTCAACGATGCGGTCAAGGTCGAAGTGGTGAACAACGACTTCCGCGTTCACCTCCAGTACGAAAAACGCGAGCCGCTGATCCAGAACCTCGATCTGGTGGCCCGTTTCGATAAAGAATTTCGCGTAAGAATGCCGTGAATCCACAGTTGGCCCGTCTCGAGCGTCAGCTCGGCTACACCTTCAAGGACAGCGAGCTGATGCTCCTGGCCCTCACTCATCGCAGCTTCGCCGGACGCAACAACGAGCGTCTGGAGTTCCTTGGCGATGCGATCCTCAACTTCGTCGCCGGTGAGGCGCTGTTCGAGCGCTTCCCGCAGGCCCGCGAAGGGCAGTTGTCGCGCTTGCGCGCGCGGCTGGTCAAAGGCGAGACACTGGCGCTGCTGGCGCGCGGTTTCGACCTCGGCGAATACCTGCGTCTGGGCTCGGGCGAGCTGAAGAGCGGCGGTTTTCGTCGCGAGTCGATCCTGGCGGATGCGCTGGAAGCGCTGATCGGTGCCATCTATCTCGATGCCGGGATGCAGGCCGCCCGCGAGCGCGTGCTGGCCTGGCTAACTTCCGAGCTGGACAGCCTGACGCTGGTCGACACCAACAAGGACCCGAAGACGCGCCTGCAGGAGTTCCTCCAGTCGCGCGCCTGCGAACTGCCGCGTTACGAAGTGGTGGATATCCAGGGCGAACCGCACTGCCGGAGTTTCTTCGTCGAGTGCCAGATTTCGCTGTTGAACGAAAAGACCCGCGGGCAGGGCGCCAGCCGGCGTATCGCCGAGCAGGTAGCGGCCGCTGCCGCCCTAATCGCCCTGGGCGTGGAGAATGGCAATGAATGATGAAAGCGTGACGCGTTGCGGCTATGTCGCCATCGTCGGCCGTCCCAACGTCGGCAAGTCGACCCTGCTCAACCACATTCTCGGGCAGAAGCTGGCGATCACTTCGCGCAAGCCGCAGACCACCCGCCACAACATGCTCGGGATCAAGACCGAGGGCGCGATCCAGGCGGTCTATGTCGATACTCCCGGCCTGCACAAGAACGGCGAGAAAGCGCTCAATCGCTACATGAACAAGACCGCGTCGGCCGCCCTGAAGGACGTCGACGTGGTGGTCTTCGTGGTCGACCGCACCCGCTGGACCGATGAGGACCAGATGGTTCTCGAGCGCGTGCAGTACGTCACCGGGCCGGTGATCGTCGCGGTGAACAAGACCGATCGCCTGGACGAGAAGGGCGATCTGCTGCCGCACCTGAAGTGGCTTTCCGAGCAGTTGCCCAACGCCGAGGTGGTGCCGATTTCCGCCCAGCACGGGCAGAACCTCGAGCTGTTCGAGAAACTGGTGGCCGAGCGGCTGCCGGAAAACGAGCACTTCTTCCCCGAAGACCAGATCACCGATCGCTCCAGCCGCTTCCTCGCCGCCGAACTGGTGCGCGAGAAGATCATGCGCCAGCTCGGCGCCGAGCTGCCGTACCAGATCACCGTGGAAATCGAAGAGTTCAAGCAGGAAGGTCGCATCCTGCACATCCATGCGCTGATCCTGGTCGAGCGTGACGGGCAGAAGAAGATCATCATCGGCGAGAAGGGCGAGCGGATCAAAAGCATCGGCCAGAACGCCCGCAAGGACATGGAAGTGCTGTTCGACTCCAAGGTGATGCTCAACCTCTGGGTCAAGGTGAAAGGCGGTTGGTCCGACGACGAGCGCGCGCTGCACTCGCTGGGCTACCACGACCAGTAAACCCCGCACCCTCCGGCGCCCCTGCCCGTCGCGGGCGTCCGTTTCCGAACCGCTGCAGTGTCCCCGCCCATGAGCCAGCTCGCGTTCGTCCTGCACAGTCGGCCGTACAAGGAAACCAGCGCGATGGTCGACCTGTTCACGCGCGAGCAGGGTCGTCTGCGCGCCGTGCAGCGCAGCGCCAGGGGCAAGTCGGGAAGTGGCGCGCGGCCTTTCTTGCCGCTGGACGTCGAACTGCGCGGGCGCGGCGAGCTGAAGAGCATCGCCCGCCTGGAAAGCGCCGGCGTTCCGAACCTCCTGGCGGGCGAGGCGCTGTTCAGCGGCTTCTACCTCAACGAGTTGCTGATCCGCCTGCTGCCGGCCGAAGTCGCGCACCCGCAGTTCTTCGAGCACTACGCCGCGACAGTCGCGGCGCTGGCCCAGGGGCGGCCGATCGAGCCGCTGCTGCGCGCCTTCGAATGGCGCCTGCTGGACGAGCTGGGCTATGGTTTCGCCCTGGACACCGACCGGCATGGCGAAGCGATCGCCGCCGACGGCATCTACCGGCTGCTCGCCGACGCCGGCCTGGAGCCGATCGGCCAACTGCAGCCCGGCTCGTTCCATGGCGCCGACCTGCTGGCCATGGCCGAGGCCGACTGGTCTTCTTCAGGCGCGCTGGCTGCGGCCAAGCGCCTGATGCGCCAGGCCCTGGCGCCCCATCTAGGCGGCCGACCGCTGGTCAGCCGCGAGTTGTTCATGACCCTCAAGGAGCCTCCCAAGTGAGTGACCTCAATCGCATTCTGCTGGGCGTCAACATCGACCACGTCGCCACCCTGCGCCAGGCCCGCGGCACGCGTTATCCCGACCCGCTGAAGGCCGCGCTGGATGCCGAGGAAGCTGGCGCCGACGGCATCACCCTGCACCTGCGCGAAGACCGCCGGCACATCCAGGAACGCGACGTGCGGGTGATGAAGGACGCCCTGCAGACGCGGATGAACTTCGAGATGGGCGTCACCGAGTCGATGCTGGCGTTCGCCGAAGGCATTCGCCCGGAGCATATCTGCCTGGTTCCGGAAACCCGCCAGGAACTGACCACCGAGGGCGGCCTGGATGTCGCCGGTCAGGAAGAGCGCATCCGCGACGCGGTCGAGCGCCTCGGTCGGCTGGGCTGCGAGGTGTCGCTGTTCATCGATGCCGAGGAACGCCAGATCGCCGCCGCCAAACGCATTGGCGCGCCGGCCATCGAGCTGCACACCGGTCGCTACGCCGACGCCGAGACGCCGGCCGCCGCGGCTCAGGAGCTGCAACGTCTGCGCGACAGCGTGGCCTTTGGCGTGGCCGAAGGGTTGATCGTCAACGCCGGCCACGGCCTGCATTACCACAACGCCGAGCAGGTGGCGGCGATCAAGGGAATTCACGAGCTGAACATCGGCCATGCCATCGTCGCGCACGCGCTGTTCGTCGGTTTCAAGGCCGCGGTGCTGGAGATGAAGCACCTGATCGTCGCGGCGGCCGGGCGCCGCTGAAGATAGCCGGGGGCCTCCCGTCGGCCTTCAGGTCACGGCTTGCGCGCGACCAGTACCGCGCGACGCGGGGCGGGCAGGCCTTCGACGGTGCGGCGGTGGTCCTCGGGATCGAGGAATTCAGGCAGCGACTGGTAGCGCATCCAGTCCGTGGCGCGCTGTTCCTCGACCGAGGTGATGCTGACGTCCACGCAGCGCACGTCGACGAAGCCTGCGCGGCGCAGCCACAGCTCCAGTGCCGGCACCGACGGCAGGAACCAGACGTTGCGCATCTGCGCGTAGCGATCCTCGGGAACCAGCACCTGCTGGGCATCGCCTTCCACCACCAGGGTTTCCAGCACCAGTTCGCCGTCGCGCACCAGGCAGTCCTTGAGGTCGAGCAGGTGGTCGATGGGCGAGCGACGGTGATAGAGCACGCCCATGGAAAACACCGTGTCGAAGCCTTGCAGCTTGCCCGGCAGTTCCTCGAACGCCAGCGGCAGGTGCCAGGCGGGTAGCTCCGGCAGGTAATGCTTCATCGCCAGGAACTGGCAGAGGAACAGCCAGTTGGGGTCGATGCCGACCACCGCATCGGCGCCGGCGCCGAGCATGCGCCACATGTAGTAGCCATTGCCGCAGCCGACATCCAGCACGCGCTTGCCGGCCAGGTCCAGGTGCGGGGCGACGCGCTGCCATTTCCAGTCCGAGCGCCATTCGGTGTCCACGTGCACGCCGAACAGGTGGAAGGGTCCCTTGCGCCAGGGAATCAGGCCGCGCAGGGCGGTTTCCAGGGCGTCGCGGGCGGAATCGTCGCGCGGGCCGTCGAGGCTGAAGGCGTGCAGCAGGTCGACCTGCCCGGCGTGCAGCGACGGCAGCGCCTCGACGGCGGCATACCAGCGCGGCAGGTCGCCGTGGCCGATGGCCAGCTTGGCATCGATCTGCGCCGGCAGGTCGGCGCTCCAGTCCTGCAGCGGGCTACCGGCCAGTTGGGCCTGCAAGGCATCGAGGTCGAAGCGGCCGATCATGGCAGGGCGATCAGTGAGGCGAAGTTCAGGCACTGGAACCACGGCACCACCTTGCTGAAACCGGCCGCCAGCAGCCGCTCGCGGTGTTGTTCCAGGCTGTCGGGCTTCATCACGTTCTCGATGGCGCTGCGCTTCTGCGCGATTTCCAGCTCGCTGTAGCCGTTGGCGCGCTTGAAGTCGAGGTGCAACTCGTTGAGAAGGGCGTGTTCCTCGACGTCCTCGAAACGCAGTTTTTCCGAGAGGATCAGCGCACCGCCGGGCACCAGCGCCTGGCGGATACGGCCGAGCAGGGCGAGGCGCTGCGCCGGTTCGATGAACTGCAGGGTGAAATTCAGTGCCACCAGCGACGCCGGCTGGAATTCCAGGGCGAGGATGTCGGCGTCGATGACCTCCACCGGCAGCAACTCCTGGAACATCGAATCCTGCGCGTGCAGGTATTCGCGGCAGCGCTCGACCATAGCCGGCGAGTTGTCGATCGCGATCACCCGGCAGCGCTCCGTGCGCACGTGGCGGCGCAGCGCCTGGGTCACCGCGCCGAGGGAACTGCCCAGGTCATAGAGCGCGGTGTCGGGTTGGGCGAACCGCGCGGCGAGCACGCCGAGGTTCTCGACGATGGTCGGGTAACCCGGCACCGAGCGCTTGATCATGTCCGGAAACACGCGCACCACGTCTTCGTTGAAGACGAAGTCCGGCACCTGCTGGACGGGCTGGGCGAAGAGGCGGTCGGGCTGTTGTTTCACGGTGGTCACTACCGGCGCTGTGCGGAAAGGCCGGCATTCTAGCCAAGCCTGAGCGAATGCCAAAGCCGGCACGCCGGCTGGCCGTATTCGGGCGGCGTGGCGTCACTCGGCGTGCAGGGCGCACTCGAAGGTCCGGGCCGGGGCGCCGTCGGCATCCCACGCCTGCTGATAACGCAGCGCCAGGTGCGCGTCGCCCGCGTTCGCCACCTGGAAGCGCCAGGTCGACTCGCCGCCACTACCCACCAGGTCGCCGCTGTCTTCAGGGTTGGCGTAGACCTCCGGGCCGAGGCTGCGCAGCACCGCGGGAGCGGCGTCGAGCAATTGCCAGCGGTAGCCGCTGGTGGGATCGCTGGGCAAGCTGAGCACCAGCGTCTGGCCCTGGTGCAACTTCAGCGGATGGCATCGGGAAGCCTGGCTTTCTTCCAGGGTCACGGTAGCGGGCGGCTTGCTGGCGCAGCCGCCGAGCAGCAGGACGGCGGGCAGGAGCAGGCGGAGCGGAACGGACATCGACGGATACCTCGAAGGGGATGCCGCCTTACTCTACCCAAAACCGCGCCAGCCGGGTCAGTTCGAGCGCGCCGCTGCCCAGGCTGGCGGCCGCAGCCGGCATGACCACGCCCGCTCGTCATCACGGCGCCGGGCGCCAGCCATCAGGGGAAGAGCACGTTCGCCACGTCCGCGAAGCGCTTGGCGAAGTGCACGGTGATGCCTTCCTTGAGATAGTCCGGCAGTTCCTTGAAATCGCCGCGGTTGGCTTCCGGAAGGATCAGCTCGAAGATCTTCTGCCGCCGCGCGGCGATGACCTTCTCGCGAACCCCGCCGATCGGCATCACCTGGCCGGTCAGCGAGAGCTCGCCGGTCATCGCCACGCCTTTCTTCGGCGCCTGCTCGCGGGCCAGCGACAGCAGCGCGCTGGCCATGGTCACGCCGGCGCTGGGGCCGTCCTTGGGCGTGGCGCCGTCGGGCACGTGGAGGTGGACGAAGGCCTGGTCGAAGAAGGTCGGGTCGCCCTTGAACGCCTTGAGGTTCGAGCTGATGTAGCTGTAGGCGATCTCCGCCGATTCCTTCATCACCTCGCCGAGCTGCCCGGTGAGCTTGAAGCCGCGGTTCAGCGTATGGATGCGCGTGGCCTCGATCGGCAGGGTGGCGCCACCCATGCTGGTCCAGGCCAGACCGGTGATTATGCCGACCCCGGACAGCACCTGTTCGGTACGGAAGTGCGGCATGCCGAGGGATTCTTCCAGGTCCCTGGGCGCGATCTTGATCTTCGCCTGCGGGTCGTCGAGCAGCTTGATCACCGCCTTGCGCACCAGTTTTCCCAGCTGCTTTTCCAGTTGGCGCACCCCGGCTTCGCGGGCGTAGCCCTCGATCACCAGGCGCAGGGCGGCGTCGCTGATGCTAAGGCGGTTCTTCGGCACGCCGGCCTTTTCCAGCTGCTTGGGCCACAGGTGGCGCTTGGCGATGGCCAGTTTCTCCTCGGTGATGTAGCCGGACAGGCGGATCACTTCCATGCGGTCGAGCAGCGGGCCGGGGATCGAGTCGAGGGTGTTCGCGGTGCAGACGAAGAGCACCTTGGACAGGTCCAGGCGCAGGTCCAGGTAATGGTCGAGGAAGTCGACGTTCTGCTCCGGGTCGAGGGTTTCCAGCAGCGCCGAGGCCGGATCGCCCTGGTAGCTCTGGCCCATCTTGTCGATCTCGTCGAGCATGATCACCGGGTTCATCACCTCGACATCCTTCAGCGCCTGCACCAGCTTGCCCGGCTGGGCGCCGATGTAGGTGCGCCGGTGGCCCTTGATCTCGGCTTCGTCGCGCATGCCGCCGAGACTGAAGCGATAGAACGGCCGGCCCAGGGATTCGGCGATGGACTTGCCGATGCTGGTCTTGCCGACGCCGGGCGGGCCGACCAGCAGCACGATGGAGCCGGCGATCTCACCTTTGAAGGCGCCCACCGCGAGGAACTCGAGAATGCGGTTCTTCACGTCGTCGAGGCCGGCATGCTGGGCGTCGAGCACCTTGCGCGCGTGCCTGAGGTCGAGCTTGTCCTGGCCGAACACGCCCCAGGGCAGGGCGGTGGCCCAGTCCAGGTAGTTGCGGGTGACGGCGTATTCCGGCGAGCCGGTCTCGAGGATGGACAGCTTGTTCAGCTCCTCCTCGATGCGCTTCTGCGCGGCCGGTGGCACCGTCTTGCCCTCCAGGCGGGCGCGGAATTCGTCGGTGTCGGCGCTGCGGTCATCCTTGGTGATGCCCAGCTCCTGCTGGATCACCTTCAGCTGTTCCTTGAGGAAGAACTCGCGCTGGCGCTCGCCGATCTTGCGGTTGACCTCGGCGGACAGCTCCTTCTGCAGGCGCGCCACCTCGACTTCCTTGCGCAGCAGCGGCAGCACCTTCTCCATGCGCTTGAGCATCGGCACGCAGTCGAGCACTTCCTGCAGCTCGATCCCCGGCGCCGTGGTCAGCGCGGCGGCGAAGTCGGTGAGCGGCGAGGGATCGTTGGTGCTGAAGCGGTTCAGGTAGTTCTTCAGCTCCTCGCTGTACAGCGGGTTGAGCGGCAGCAGCTCCTTGATCGCGTTGATCAGCGCCATGCCGTAGGCCTTCACCTCGTCGCGCGGGTCCGGCGGGCTCTGCGGGTAATCCACCTCCACCAGGAACGGTGGCCGGTGGCGCTTAAGCCAGCCGCGGATACGCACCCGCGAAAGCCCCTGGGCGACGAACTGCACCTTGCCGTTCTCGCGACTGGCGCGGTGGATGCGCACCAGGGTGCCGTGCTCGGGCAGGCTGCTGGTGTCGAAATGGCGGGGGTCCTCGGGCGGGTTCTCCATGAAGAACAGCGCCAGGCTGTGGTGGTCGGTCTTCGCCACCAGCTCCAGGGTTTCCGCCCAGGGCTCCTCGTTGACGATGATCGGCAACACCTGCGCCGGAAAGAACGGCCGGTTGTGGATCGGAATGATGTAGACCTTGTCCGGCAGGGTCTGCCCGGGCAGCGCCAGTTTTCCTTCCGAATGGATGACTTCTTCAACGAGTTCAGCGGTGATGTCCTGGTCGCTCATGGGGCACCTGTAATCCGTGTATGCAGATCTAGATGGGTCGGTGCAGCGAGGAATTCAATGGCACCGCGGTGGAACCTGCCGTCGACCGGCCAATATTGGGAAAAAGGCGTCCTTCCAGTAGAATGCGCAAAATTTGATCAGCCGTGATCCGCCCATGCTCAAAGCCCGCCTCATGTGCCTGGATGCCCAGGCCCACGAACATGCCCATGACTATCACCAGTTGGTGATGTCCCTTTCCGGGCGCGCGGAATTCGAGGTGAACGGTGCGGGCGGCGAGGTCTGCCGGATGCGCGCCTGCCTGGTGCCGGGTGATGCCGAGCACGAGTTCGCCGGCGTGGGTGACAACCGCATGCTGATCATCGATATGGACGGCGAGGAGTCCAGCGCCGAGGATCTCCAGTTGCTCATGCGCCTGTTCGAGATTCCGCGCTACCCGGCCCTCGATCCGGACTTCCAGAACCTTCTCAACTACGCCGGCGCCGAACTCACCCGCTACGGCAGCGACCCGGCGTTGTCGCGCGCCCTCGGCGGCCTTTTGCTGCGTGCCATGCACCTGCGCCTGTTCGGCGAGCAGGCGCCGCAGGTGCGCGGCCCGCTGGATCTGGAACGGCTCGACGCACACATCCAGGACAACCTGGCGCGGCGCATCAGCGTGGCCGAACTGGCGCAGGTGGCCTGCCTCAGCCCGAGCCACTTCCACGTCCAGTTCAAGGACAGCGTCGGCCTGACCCCTCACCAATACCTGCTGAAGACCCGCCTGGACCGCGCCGCCCGGCTGTTGCGCGAAAGCCCGCTGCCGCTGGTGCGCATCGCCGGCGAGTGCGGGTTCTCCAGCCAGAGCGCGCTGACCACCGCCATGCGGCGCTACCTGGGCCTGACGCCGAAACGTCTGCGCGGCAGCGACGCCTGATCTGCCGTTCGCCGCCGAGAGCGGCTCGTTCGGCCGTGGTTTTCCCGAGAAGCATGCCCCGCTCGCACGGGCCACGTAGGAGGATCGGAATGGTGCGCATCTTTCGCCGCAGGAGAATCACCGACGCGCGCGTGCTGCTGGTGGCG
>NZ_DEYR01000064.1:0-409 GCF_002364635.1 Pseudomonas sp. UBA3153 | reverse complement strand
GCGCGCGTGCTGCTGGTGGCGCTGGGGCTGGCGCTGTCCGCGTGCGCACAGCGGCCGGCGCAGGACGAGCGTCTCTACCGCGAGCTGGGCGAGCAGGCCGGGATCACCCGTATCGTCGAAGGCATGCTGCTCAACGTCGCTGCTGACCCGCGCATCTTCCGGCATTTCCACGACGTCGACATCGTTCGCCTGCGCGACAGGCTGGTCGAGCAGTTCTGTGCCGAGAGCGGCGGCCCCTGCGAGCGTGGCGACAGCGTGCAGCACATCAGCGAAGGGCTGGGCCTCTCGCCTGCAGGCTTCGGTGCGCTGGTCGAGGACCTGCGGGCGTCGATGGACGCCCAGGGCGTTCTCGGCCCGGTGCAGAGCCAGCTGCTGGCGCGCCTGGCGCCGGGGCGCGGCGACGTCGTCG
>NZ_DEYR01000088.1:0-9048 GCF_002364635.1 Pseudomonas sp. UBA3153 | reverse complement strand
CCCCGCGGCTCCCGCCGCCAGCAAACCCGCACCCGCCGCCGCGCCGGCAGGCCGGGGCCAGGGCCAGTTGCGCCTGCCCGGCGGCATGCTCAGTTGCGTGATCAAGGCCATCAGCCTGAAGGAAGCGGCCATCGTGGTGCGCCGCGGCGAGCTGATCCCGCAGGTGCTGGAAAGCGCGGTGCTCGACCTGGAACAGGGCGAAGGCGGCGAAGTCGCGCGCCTCAACGGCTACCTCCACTCGGTCGCCGCCTTCGAGCCGAAACCCGACAGCGACTGGCTTCAGCTGATTTTCCGCTTCGTCGACCGCGACCCGCAGAAAATGGACTACCTCTCGCGCCTGATCGCCCGCGGCACCGCGCAGAAGCATTTCGTCCCCGGCGCCTAGGGCGTCCTGCGCGACGGCCGGCGATTCGCCGAGCCGGGCCGGCGCTGCTATCTTCGCCTCGCGATCCCTTCCACCGCGGAACCCTATGCCCGGACGCCTGTTCTTCCTCTGCTGCCTGCTGGCGCTCAGCGCGCCCGCCGCCGCGCTGACCGTCTACAAGTACACCGACGCCAACGGCGTGGTCACCTACAGCGACCAGGCCGCGCCCGGCGCGAAGGTGTTCGTGTTCCAGGACCGCATGGTCGAGCGCCTGGACAACCAGGTGAAGCTGGAGACCCGCAAGCACGCCGGCGGCGAAACCCTCAGCGTGCGCAACGACCTGTACGCGCCGGTGGAGGTCGAGCTGCGCCTGGAAAAGCTCGACAACGCGGTCGGCGCGCCGGACAAGCCGATCCACTGGGTGCTGCCGCCACGCAGCTCGATCCGCCTGGCCACCCTCGCGCCGCGCGATTCCAGCCAGCCGCTGCGCTACACGCCCAGGCTGCGCTACGCCCTCGGCGACCCGCGCCTGCAGCCGCTGGCGGTGCGCTATCCGCTGCCCTGGCGCGGCGGGCCGTTCCGCAAGAGCCAGGGCGCCAACGGCGGCTACAGCCACAACACGCCGAAGGGTCGCTACGCCATCGATATCGCCATGCCCGAGGGCACACCCATCGTCGCCGCCCGCGCCGGCATGGTGGTGAAGGTGGAAAACGACCAGAGCGGGCGCGGCAAGAACCCTTCGGGCAACTTCGTGCGGATCCTTCACGATGACGGCACCATGGGCGTCTACCTGCACCTGATGCAGGGCTCGGTGAAGGTGCGCGAGGGCCAGCGCGTGCTGCCCGGCAGCGCGCTGGCGCTCTCCGGCAACACCGGCAACAGCACCGGTCCGCACCTGCACTTCGTGGTCCAGCGCAACGTCGGCCTGGCGCTGGAATCGATTCCCTTCGACTTCGCCCAGCCGGTGGACGCGCTGCCCAATTTCGCCGTGGGTGGCGAGTAGGCGGCTTCGTTGCACTGAAAACTGGCGTGGCGCCTGCCGCTGGTGCGCCGAAGCGTGGCAGGCGCAGCGCACATTTCCCACGCCGGTTCCGCCGGATGCCGCCAACCCGTTGAACGCGCTGGGGTTTGCCGGCACGCCAGGCAGGCTGCGACAAACTGGCACCGGACTTGCAAAAACCCAAGCGAACGGGATGAGTCAACGCGCCGGCAACGCTGGTACATCGTGCACTCATGACGCTTGGCACACAGGAGCAACACCAGAGGCGAACTAGGGTTCCGGTCCACGCGAGTGGATGGCAGGTCCGAGAGTTCTCCGGCCCCAAGGACAAGGGGGCTACACGGCGGGATAAAAGCCCGGGAGACGCGTCGTCATCCCGTGCCCGATTCCCTGTGTAGGAGTTCCGCCATGAGCCTGTCGCTAACCCGCTTCGCGTTCCGCAAGACCCTCGCCGGCCTCTGTCTGGCCGCCGCCACGCTACTCCCGGTCGCCGCCTCCGCGGCCGAATCGCTGAAGATCGGCACCGTGGTCTGGGCCGGCTACGCGCCCTTCTATGTCGCCGATGCCCTCGATCTGTACAAGAAGCACAACCTCAAGGTGCAGCTGCAGTTCTTCAACGATCCCGCGATGATCCCGTCGGCGATGGCCGGCAGCGCGCTGGACGGCGGCATGCTCACCTATGACCAGGTGATCAACTCGGCCGCCAAGGGCCTGGCGCACAAGGTGGTGATGCCGATCGACTTCTCCAACGGTGGCGATGCCATCGTCGCCGAGAAATCCATCACTTCGGTGGCCGACTTCAAGGGCAAGAAGGTCGGCTTCAACCCGCTTTCGCCGTCCGACTTCCTGCTCGCCTATGCGCTGAAGACCAACGGCCTGACCGACAAGGACATCCAGCCGGTCAACATGACGCCCGAAGGCATTCCCGGCGCCATGGCCTCCGGCAGCCTGCCGATCGGCGTGACCTACGAGCCCAACGTGTCGCAGATCCTCGGCATGCCCGGCGACAAGTTCCATGTCGTCTACTCGTCCAAGGACGCGCCCGGCCTGATCACCGACGTGCTGGTGTTCGACGAGAAGATGATCGCCAAGAAACCCGCCGCGATCAGCGCGCTGATCCTCGGCTACCTCGACGGCCTCGCCTACATCCAGAGCCATCCGGACGAAGCGGCGAAGATCATCGGCAAGGTGCTCGGCGTCGACGCCGAAGAAGCCAAGGCGCAGATGAGCGGCGTGTACAACATCCCGCTCAACGAGATGGAAACCAACTTCACCAAGGCCGAGGCCACCACCTCGTTCTTCGGCAGCGGCGCGGTGATCGCCAAGCTGCTCAAGGATAACGGCCAGATCGCGGAGATCCCCGACTTCGCCAAGACCTACGACGCCCAGTTCGTCAAAGCGCTGACCGAGTAATCGCGTCCTCGCCGGTGGAGGGGCTTGCCCTCCACCGACGCTGCACCTGCGCCCGACTTCGCCACGGCGAGCCCGCGCTCCACCGCTGGAGGAACCCATGTCCACCCAGATCTACCGCTACGCCGACGGCCGCCTGGCCAATACCCTGGCCATCGCCTACACCCTCGTCGGCTACGTCGGCGGCATCGGCCTGCTGCTTTCCGGTCACTGGGCGGCGATCGCTGCCGGCACCCTGCTGCTGGCCCACGCGATGATCGTTGCCGCCTACCTGATCCACGAATTCGCCCACGGCACCATCTTCGCCAAGCCCCGGCACAACGAATGGGCCGGCGAGCTGTGCAGCTGGATCTGCGGCAGCTGCTACGCCGGCTTCCAGGACCTGCGCACGAAGCACATGCGCCACCACGTCGACCGCGCCGACGTGATCACCTTCGACACCAAGGCCTTCCTCGCCCGCAGCCCGGCCTGGTTCCGCAAGCTGGTGCTGGCCGCGGAATGGGCCTACGTGCCGGCGGTCGAGCTGATCATGCATTACTACGTGATCCTCCTGCCGTTCATCACCGACAACGCCAAGCACCGCGCCAACCGCCGCAAGGTCGCGCTCACCCTGCTGATCCGCGGCGTGCTCTTCGGCCTGCTCGCCTACGCCTCGCCGCTGGCCGCCGTGCTGTACTTCGTCGCCTGGTCGATCATGCTCACCGTGCTGCGCTTCACCGATGCCTACCAGCACACCTACGACGCCTTCGCGGTGCTCGAGGACGGCGGCAAGATCCCCGACGACAAGACCCGCGACCGCACCTACGAGCAGATGAACACCTTCAGCAACGTGGTCTCGGTGCGCTGGCCGGTGCTCGACCTGCTGCTGCTCAACTTCGCCTACCACAACGCCCACCACGAAAAACCGGTGGCGCCCTGGTACCGCCTGCCGGCGCTGCACAAGCAGCTGTACGGCGACGACTACGCCCAGGTGCTGCCGATGCACCTGCTGTTCAAGAGCTTCCACCAGCACCGCCTGCGCCGCGTCATCGACGACAACTACGGCGTGGTCGAGCCGGAAGGCAAACACCGCGCCGACGGTTTCTACGGCGCGGTCGGCGTGTCCTTCCTGACGGCGGTGTGAGCATGATCGACTACCGCGGCAAACAGGTGCTGATCACCGGCGCGGCCAGCGGCATCGGGCGCGGCCTGGCGCGCGCCTTCGCCGAGCAGGGCGCCACCCTGGATCTGCTCGACCGCAACGCCGAGGCGCTGGGGCAGGTCGCCGAGGAACTGGCGACGCTGACCTCCAGCCGCATCGCCTGCGTCGACCTGGGCGACAGCGCTGCCATCGCCGACTACGCCGCCCGCCGCGGCGGGCGCCCGCTGGATGTGCTGATCAACAATGCCGGCGTGGAGTACGCCACGCCGCTGAGCGATACCGGCGCACAGGCCGATGCCCACTGGCAGGCGCTGCTGGACAACAACGTCGCCTCGATGCTGCGCCTGACTCGCGCCCTGCTGGGGGACCTGAAGGACGGCGCCAGCGTGATCAACCAGGCGTCGATCTGGGGCCTGAAGGGCGTGCCGGGGTTTTCCGCCTATGTCGCCAGCAAGCACGCGGTGATCGGCCTGACCCGCTCGCTGGCCTGGGAACTGGGCGGGCGGAGGATTCGCGTCAACGCCGTGTGCCCCGGCTGGATCGCCACCGAGGCGGCGATGCGTTCGCTGCGGGTGATGGCCGCCGAGGCCGGGCGCAGCGAGGAGCAGGAACTGGCCACGATCCTCGCCGCGCAGGCGGTGCCCGAACTGCTCACGCCGGCGGACCTGGCCGGCACCTTCCTGTTCCTCGGCAGCGCACTGGCGACGCCGATCACCGGGCAGGCATTGTCGGTCAGCCACGGCGAGGTCATGCACTGATGGCGCGGCCACTGGAACACCAGGTCGCGCTGGTCACCGGCGCCACCCAGGGCATCGGCCGCGCCATCGCGATCGCGCTGGCCGACGCCGGCGCGCGGGTATGGATCAACCACCTCGACCAGCCGCAGGCCGCCGAGGCGCTGGTGGCGCAGATCGTCGCCGGCGGCGGCCGCGCCCACGCGGTACAGGCCGACGTCGCCTCGGCGGAGCAGGTCGAGGCGATGTTCGTCGAGGTGCTCGGCCACGGGCCGCTGGACATCCTGGTGAACAACGCCGGGATCATTCTCGAGAAAGCCTTCCTCGACACCGACGAGGACGACTGGGCACGTCTGCTCGGCGTTGACCTCGGCGGCGTCTACCGCTGCTGCCGCCAGGCGCTGAGGCACATGCAGCCACGCGGCACCGGCAGCATCGTCAACATCGCCTCGGAACTCGGCCAGCTCGGCCGCGCCCAGTACGTCGCCTACTGCACCGCCAAGGCCGGGGTGATCGGCCTGAGCAAGTCGCTGGCCCGCGAGTTCGCCCCGGCGATCCGCATCAACGCGGTGGCGCCCGGCCCGGTGGACACGCCGATGGTCTCGCTGGAGCACATGAGCGCCGAGATGATCGCCGCGGAAACCGCGATCCCCGCCGGCCGTCTCGGGCGCCCCGAGGAAATCGCCGCGGCGGTGCTGTTCCTCGTCTCGCCGCAGGCGAGCTTCTTCCACGGTCAGACCCTCGGCGCCAACGGCGGCGCCTGGATGGGCTGAAGATGAGCCTGCTGCGAGCGGAACTGGCGCTGATGAGCGGCGCGATCCTGTGGGGCCTCGGCTGGATTCCGGTGCAGATGTTCGCCAACCGCGGGCTGCTCGGCATGCCGCTGATCCTCGCCTGCTACGGCCTGCTCAGCCTCGTCAGCCTGCCGCTGATCCTGCGCCAGCGCCGCGCCTGGTGGAGCCAGCGCTTCAACCTGCTGGCGATCGGCGCGTGCGGCGGCTGGGCCACCGCCGGGCTGGTCAGCGCGCTGTCCGAAGGCGACGTGATGCGCGCCATGCTGCTGTTCTACCTGGCGCCGGTATGGGCGCTACTGGGCGGCTGGCTGCTGCTCGGCGAACGCCTCGACGCCACGCGTATCGGCGCTGTGCTGCTGGCCATGCTCGGCATCGCCCTGACCCTTGGCGTCAGCCGCGAGAGCTTCCAGGCGCTGCACGGCAGCGATGCCCTGGCGCTCTCCGCCGGCATGGCCTTCGCCCTCAACAACATCGCCACGCGCTCGGCCGAGCGTGTGCCGCTGACCAGCAAGGCGCTGGTCGCCTTTCTAGGCAGCGCCGCCTTCGGCGCGCTGTTCTGCCTGATCCAGGGCCGCGGCCTGCCGCCGATGTCGGTGCAAACCTGGGGCCTGGTGGCGCTGTTCGGTGCCTTCTGGCTGGTCTCCATGGCCGCGGCGCAGTACGGCTTCAGCCACGTCGAGGCCAGCCGCGGTGCGGTGCTGGCGCTGGTCGAACTGATCGCCGCGGTGCTCAGCTCGGCGGCCTTCGGCGAGCGCGAGATCGGCCTGCGCGAATGGCTCGGCGGCGCCCTGGTGCTGGCCGCCGCCTTCATCGCCGCGCGTCCGCCGCGGCCCACCCTTCCCTCTGTCTGCGAGGCAAACCGATGATAACCGTACGCATGGACCAGCTCAGCTGGGTCGAATACGCCCGCCGCGTGAGCGAGGAATCGCCCGTGGTCTTCCTGCCCTGTGGCGCCACCGAACAGCACGGCCCGCACCTGCCGCTGGGCACCGACGCGCTGCTCGCCAGCGCGCTCTGCGAGGACGTCGCCGCGCGCGTCGGCGGGCTGGTCGCACCGGCGCTGTCCTACGGCTACAAGTCGCAGCCCAAGTGCGGCGGCGGCAACCATTTCTGCGGCACCACCAGCCTCGACGGGCAGACCCTGATCGCCCTGGTACGCGACGCCGTGCGCGAGTTCGCCCGCCACGGCGTGACCCGCCTGGTGCTGGTCGACGGTCACTACGAGAACCAGTGGTTCGTCACCGAGGGCATCGAGCTGGCGCTGCGCGAGCTGGGCCCCACCGCGAAGCTGCAGGTGATGCGCCTGGAGCACTGGGATTTCTGCAGCGAGCAGACCCTGGCCGACGTGTTCCCCGAAGGCTTCCCCGGCTTCGCCCTGGAGCACGCGGCGGTGATCGAGACGTCGCTGATGCTGCACTACCTGCCGAACCTGGTGCGCATCGACCTGATCCCCAACGATCCGCCCGCCGATTTCCCGCCCTACGACATGTACCCGAGCCGCACCGAGTGGGTGCCGCCGTCCGGCGTGCTGTCCTCGGCCAAGGGCTGCAGCGCCGAGAAGGGCGCGCGCATGGCCGGCGACATCTGCAACGGCATCGCCCAGGCGGTGCGCAAGGAATTCGCGCTGTGAGCACGGCCCTGATCGTCATCGACATGCAGCGCGACTTCTGCGCCGCCGGTGGCTACGCCGACCGCGCCGGGCTGGACATCACGCGCCTGCGCGCGCCGATCCCGGCGATCCAGCGCCTGCTCGACGGCGCCCGTCGCCACGGCCTGGCGATCTTCCACACCCGCGAGGGCCATCGTCCCGACCTCGCCGACCTGCCGGAAAGCAAGCGCCGGCGCGCCGAGTGCGCGGGTGCGCCGATCGGTGGCCAGGGCCCCTTGGGGCGCCTGCTGGTGCGCGGCGAGTACGGCCACGACCTGATCGACGAGTTGCAGCCGCTGCCCGGCGAGCCGGTGATCGACAAGCCCGGCTACAGCGCCTTCGCCCACACCGACCTGGAGCTGATGCTGCGCAACCGCGGCATCGACGAGCTGATCGTCACCGGCGTGACCACCGAGGTCTGCGTGTCCTCGACGCTGCGCAGCGCGGTGGATCTCGGGTTCGCCTGCACCCTGGTCGACGATGCCTGCGGTTCGGCGCACGCCACGCTGCACGCCGCCGTGGTGGCGATGATGGCGGTGGAAGGCGGGCTGTTCGGCCGCGTCCTCGACAGCCAGGATGTACTGGCCGAATGGGAGGAACGCCGATGACCCAGGTAACCCGCCTGTGGCCGCTGCTCACCGCGACCTACCGCTACGACAAGTCGATCTCCACCTACCGCCGTGGCCAGGGCATCGCCATCGAGGCGCCTATCCTCGCCTACCTGATCGAGACGAAGCAGGGGCGCATTCTCTACGACGTCGGCTGCGACTACCGCAAGATCGCCGACCCGGCGCTGCGCGAGCGCTGGTACGGCGACTTCCCGCTGGGCGCGCCGCAGATGAGCGAGGAGCAGCGCCTGCCGGCGCATTTCGCCCGCCTCGGCCTGACCCCGGCGGACATCGACCTGGTGTTCCTCGGCCACCTGCACTTCGATCACGCCGGCGGTCTCTGCGAGGTCTGCGGCGCCGAGGCGCACGTGCACGCCGCCGAGCTGGAGGCCGCCCGCGGGCAGGCCGACGAGGCCTACTTCGCCGACGACTTCGCCGGCGACTACCGCTGGAAGGTGCAGACCGGCGAGTACGACCTGGTCCCCGGCGTGCGCGCGATCGACACGCCCGGCCACACCGCCGGGCACATGTCGCTGCTGATCGAGCTGCCCGAGGGCAAGCCGGTGATCCTCGCCGGCGACGCCGCCGACCTGACCGAGAACATTGAGGAGGAAATCGCTCCCGGCACGCTCTGGCAGGATCGCGAGGACATGGCCATCGACAGCATCCGCAAGCTCAAGGCGCTGGCGCGGGAGACCGGCGGCGAGCTGTGGCCGAACCACGACATGGCCTTCTTCAACGGCCTGCGCCAGTTCCCGGAGTTCCATTCATGAAACCTGTTCCCGACGCCTACCTCGGCGTCTGGCAGCGCACGCTGCTGACCACCACCGGTGGCGTTCACGACAGCAGCACCCACGTCTACTGGCTGCAGACCGAGCGCCTGTTCGCCGACCTGCGGATTCCGCAGCCGGCACCGCGCAGCGAGGCCGAGCGCGTGCTGCAGGCCGGCTTCGCCGGCGTCACCGAGGTCAACGACGACCTCTGCCAGTGGCACCGGGCGATCGACTTCCAGCCGCCGAGCGGCCGCGAGGACATCGGCCGGATGCGTTTCGAGTCCAGCGAGCGCGTGCTCGAGGACGGCCTCGACGGCAGCTACCACGAAGTCTGGGAGCGCCTACCGGAATCCCTCGGGCGCAACTGGGGCACCTGGCTGAGCGCCGGCGACGGCCGCCAGGGTTGCCTGCTGCTGGCCGGCGACTGCTTCCTCTTCGCCGCCGGCCGCGCCACCGCCCTGCCCGCCGCGCCCTCGCTCGCCGCGCTGCTGGCGGGTGGCGCGGAGGCCGGCACGCTGTTCGACTTCGAGCTGTCGTTCGGTCGCCATTGCCAGGGCACGCAGCCCTGGCGCATCG
>NZ_DEYR01000089.1:2944-4327 GCF_002364635.1 Pseudomonas sp. UBA3153 | reverse complement strand
CAGCAGCAGGGTGTACTCGCGAAGCAGTGTGCCGCCCGGGCGCGCCACCTCGACGATGAAATTCAGATAGGGCTCACGCACCGGCTGGGTGGACACCACCCGCACCACGCTGCTCCTGCCGCGCAACACCGGGGTGAAACGCAGGTCGTTGAGGAAGAACGGCCGGTCCACACCGGACTGGTCGAAGGCGCTCTGGCTGGCGAGGCGCACCTTGATCTCGTCGCGGGTCAGGTCGCCCACGTCGAGCAGTTCGATTTCGGCGCTCAGCGGCTGATTGAGCGCGGACTGCAGATTGATGTCCCCGAGGCCCAGTGCGGGAACCAGCCCTGAATAAAGCGCCGATCCCGATACAAGGGTCAGCACCAAGAGCTGGTGAACTCTAGCCATGTTTCCTCCCGGTGGTCCGGCTCGATCCGGAGCCTGTTCTTGAAATGCGCGACATCGACGAAGCATGCACAGTGAGGCAGATCCAATTAACCCGGAAAATCATCCAGATACCCAGTACGGGATGCTAGTCGAAGAATACGTGAGCCACGCAGTATAGCGGCACTATGCCAGCACATCCGAGCACTCCATTCTGTTTATCGTCAGAAAAGCGCCTTTCTCGAGGGCTCTACGACGGACGACCGTCATATTGTCTGGCGCCGCAACGCGATACAACGGCAATGGGCAGGAAACTCGGCGCCAGGCGCCCGGCGGCGATCGCCGGTAACCGCCGACGTCAGGGGTTCTGCAGATTGGCGAGGATGTGCGAGTGGACCTGCTGGCAGCGTTGCAGGTCTTCAGGATCGATGCCCTGGAACAGTTCGCGACGCAGTTGCGAGGAGATCGCCTCGATCCGCTCGATCAGGGGCTTGGCTTCCGGGCTGAGGGCGATCTTCTTGGCCCGGCGGTCTTCGGGAACCGCGAGGCGACGCACCAGGCCCTGGGCTTCGAGGCTGTCGAGCAGTCGCGCCAGCGTCGGACCCTCGACCCCTACGCTCTGCGCCAGCTCGCGCTGGGTCGGCTGCTCGGCGAAGCGCCCGAGGTGCAGCAGCACCAGCCAGCGCGCCTGGGAGAGGCCAAGCCCGGCGAGTCGGCGGTCGAGCTCGCCACGCCAGGCGCGCGACAGCTGCGATACCTGCATGGCGAAGCGGTGATGATCGTATTCGGACATGGCGCCTGTACCATAAAACTAATAATTAGCGAGCTAATCATAGCACTGGGGCGGGCGGCAAGTCCGCAGATGGTCGCGCCCGCTGCCAAGCGGCGGATTTCCCTGGGATTTTAGGTTTCCGAAGATTACCGGGCGGGGTTCAGGCCTGGAATTCCGCCTGCAGCGCCGCACGTACGCAGTGCAGCACACCCTCGTTGACCCGGCCGCGGAACTGCTCGGCCAGCTCG
>NZ_DEYR01000089.1:1643-2839 GCF_002364635.1 Pseudomonas sp. UBA3153 | reverse complement strand
CGGAACTGCTCGGCCAGCTCGGCCACCGGCGGCAGCTCGCCCTCGCCATCGAGGAACGCGTCCTGGACTTCGCCCAACAGTTCTTCCGGCAGGTCCAGAGCCTGTTCCAGCGACAGCTGCTGCTCGGCGATGGCTTCGGCGAGCAGCGCGTAGACGTTCTTTTCCGTGCACTTGAGCTGGCTGGCGACCTGCGACGGCGTCATTCCGGCCCGCACCAGGCTGATCAGTTCGTGACGCAGATCGACAGGGGTACTGGCCGGCTCGGCCTTGCCGCCGAGCACGTCGAGGAAGGCCTCTCCGTAGCGCTCCAGCTTGCGCGCGCCGACGCCGCTGACGCGCCCCATGGCGCTGAGCGTGGTCGGCATGCTGCGCAGCATTTCCAGCAGCGTGGCATCGGGGAAGATCACGTAAGGCGGCACGCCGTGCTCTTCGGCGAGCTTGCGGCGCAGCGCGCGCAGGGCTTCCCAGGTGTCGCGCTCGTGGCTCTGCACCAGTTGGCTGGCCGCGCTGGAGGTGGACTTCGGCGCCTTGGTGGTGAGGTCGCGCCGCAGCTCCAGCGTCACCTCGCCGCGCAACAGCGGCCGGCAGCTCTCGCTCAGGCGCAGACCGCCGTAGCCTTCCAGATCGATATCGACGAGGCCGCGGGCGACCAGTTGGCGGAACAAGGTGCGCCATTCGCTCTCGCTGCGCGCCTTGCCGACACCGAACACCGACAGGTGCTGATGGCCCGGCCCGCGGATTTTCTCGTTGTCGCGACCGAGCAGGATGTCGACCAGATGACCGACCCCGTAGCGCTGGCCGCTGCGGTAGATCGCCGACAGCGCCTGGCGCGCCGGCTCGGTGGCGTCCCAGGTCTGCACGCCGTCGACGCAGTTGTCGCAGTGGCCGCAGGGCGCGGGCAATTCTTCGTCGAAATAGGCCAGCAGCGTCTGCCGCCGGCAGCGGGTTTCCTCGCAGAGGGCGAGCATCGCGTCCAGCTTGTGCTGCTCGACGCGCTTGTGGCGCTCGTCGCCTTCGGAGTTGGCGAGCATCTGCTTGAGGAACACCACGTCCTGCAGCCCGTAGGCCATCCAGGCGTCCGCCGGCAGGCCGTCACGACCGGCGCGGCCGGTTTCCTGGTAATAGGATTCCAGCGATTTCGGCAGATCGAGGTGGGCGACGAAACGCACGTTGGGCTTGTCGATGCCCATGCCGAA
>NZ_DEYR01000089.1:1239-1450 GCF_002364635.1 Pseudomonas sp. UBA3153 | reverse complement strand
GCCCATGCCGAAGGCGATGGTCGCGACCATGATCAGGCCTTCCTCGTTGAGGAAGCGCTTCTGGTGATAGGCCCGCAGTTCGCTGGGCAGGCCGGCGTGATACGGCAGCGCCGGGAAGCCCTGCTCGGCGAGGAAGGCGGCGACCTCCTCGACCTTCTTGCGCGACAGGCAATAGACGATGCCAGCGTCGCCCTTGCGCTCGGCGAGGAAC
>NZ_DEYR01000089.1:0-1050 GCF_002364635.1 Pseudomonas sp. UBA3153 | reverse complement strand
CCCTTGCGCTCGGCGAGGAACGCCAGCAACTGCTTGCGCGGCTGCTCCTTGGGGACGATGCGGTAGAAGATGTTCGGCCGGTCGAAGCTCGACAGGTAGCGCTCGGCGTCTTCCAGATGCAGGCGCTGGACGATTTCCTCGCGGGTGCGCTTGTCCGCCGTGGCGGTCAGCGCCAGGCGCGGCACCTTGGGGAAGAGTTCGGCGAGCTGCCCCAGCTGCAGGTATTCGGGGCGGAAATCGTGGCCCCACTGCGACACGCAATGCGCCTCGTCGATGCCGAACAGGGCGATGTCGAGCCGTTGCAGGAAGGCCAGCATGCGCGGCTGCACCAGGCGCTCGGGCGCCAGGTAGAGCATCTTGATCTCGCCGCGGCGGATGCGCTCGGCGATCAGCCGCTGCTCGTCGTTGCTCAGCGTCGAATTCAGCGCCACCGCGGCCACGCCGAGTTCGTCGAGGGTCGCGACCTGGTCGTCCATCAGGGCGATCAGCGGCGAAACGATCACCGCCAGACCGTCGCGCAGCAGCGCCGGCACCTGGTAGCAGAGCGATTTGCCGCCGCCCGTGGGCATCAGCACCAAGGCGTCGCCACCTTGCGCCACGCGCTCGATTATCGCCGCCTGATTGCCGCGGAAGGCGTCGTAGCCGAAAACGTCTTTGAGGATGCGCAGGGCCTGGTCGAGCATGCCGGTCTCCGAAGGAAGGCGCGCATTATAAGCGCAAACAAACGCCATACCGGCCGCCGCGCGCATGGCGGATGAGCGGTACAGGTCGATCTCGCCGCGCGCCGCAGTTTTCCTGAGCCTTGCGTACGGGCTTTGCTAGAATCCAGCGCTGATCTCTTCCCCAGGTACCCTACGATGTCCTTCGCCGAGCAACTGTCCCGCCTGCAAGCCTTTCTCGATGCCGACGAACTGCACGAGGAGGCCCTGGACTACGTGGCCGCCCACGGTTACCTGACTGCCCTCTCCATCTGCCCGCAACCGGTTCCGGAGCGCGAGTGGATCGACGCGCTGTTCGCCGAGCCGCCGCACTACCGCAGCGACGCCGAAC